>JAGLFE010000124.1 GCA_023144675.1 Thiomargarita sp.
GTTTTAGATGTATCAGCGAGTCCCTGAGATAAACCAAATTCCGCCTTTAAAATATCATCAACCGCCCGCACAATAAAGTTCACAATTGGAGCTGGCGTGTACCAAACACCCCGTACTTTCCTCAATTTAGCATCATATTCCGCCAAAAAAGTCTCGTAAAAATGGATAATTGGATCTTCCATTTTAGTCGTTTTCCCATAATTACTCAAAATATCCAACACATTACAAGCCAAAAAAATTTCAGCCAAATCATCAACAATCCACTTAATACGGTCATCAATATCAGGTCCAGCAATATAACCAAACAGCTTCCGCAAAAATGGATTAGACTTGGGAATCAACTCAGCCGCTTCCTGCCGACTAAACGTATCCAAACTTGAATCATGCAACCGCGCTGCAAATAGTCCATAAGTAATAGTTTGCGCATAAACATCGGCAAAACTTTTGGGTGTAATATCATGTATCAAAATCTTTTTAAAAGCCGCCATTTGGTCCTTCAAAGTGCTATTTTCATCATTATCCTCATCACTATTCAAAGACCGCTCAATCACATTAGCCAACAGACGCGCCTTTCCCGCCATCATCACCGCTAATTTTTTTGGACTCGTAATGGTTTGTCCTACATAAATACAAAAGTCCTTAATTATATTTTCAAAGGATTCAAAGTTTTGAGGCAGAGCATTAATCCCATTTTTGGTAACTTCCGCAATCTCTATTTTGGTTACAAATTTACCATCACGATATAGGTGAAAATTAAGGTAATCGGTGAAAATTAAATTGTGCAAAGATGCTTTATAACGATCAAATTGCTCTTTATTTCCCGCCTTCTTTTTCCCTTCAAGGTCTTTGTTCCCAATATCTTTTGCCTCAATAAACCCAACAGGAATCTCATTTTTAGTCAAAATATAATCAGGCGCACCACAAGCTTGCCTTTTAGGCTCATTAGTCGCCCTAATTTCAGGCATCAAACTTTCTAAAAGCTGCTGCAAATCGCCGCGAAAACTATGCTCGGTCGCATTTCCAAGTTTATAGCGTTGATTTATGGTATTGATATATTCTTCTAGTGTCATTATTGATGAAATAGATTGAGTTGCCCTAACTTGTTATTTTGGGTCGGAATAGCGATATTTTTTATTACAAATCAGATAATAAATATTTTTTTGTTCAACATCAGTATATGATAATTAAATAACCATCTAAAATTTAAATAATAAAGAAAATTCAATACCTTACACTTATAATATTTCTAATTGCTCCCTCAATCGTTTTATTGCAATCCGTACTTGACTAGGTGCAGTTCCGCCAACATGGCAACGGGCATTGACCGACCCTTCTAAAGTTAATATTTTATAAACATCCTTTTCAATAACAGCAGAAAATGTTTGTAATATTTCTAATTTCAAATCTTCTAATTGGCAATTGGATTCAATACAATGTCGAACCGTTTTTCCCACAATTTCATGGGCATCTCGAAATGTAACATCTTTACGTACCAAATAATCAGCCAAATCAGTTGCTGTCATAAAGCCCAATTGTGCCGCCTTGTACATAGATTCACGTTGCACTTTAATACCAGGCATCATATCAGTGAAAGCCCGCAAACAAGCTTTTAAATTATCTATTGTATCAAATAGCGGTTCTTTATCTTCTTGATTATCCTTATTATAAGCCAATGGTTGGGATTTCATCAAAGTTAATAAGCTGATTAAATGCCCATAAATTCGCCCAGTTTTACCCCGTACTAATTCAGGCACATCTGGATTTTTTTTCTGGGGCATAATCGAAGAACCCGTGCAAAAAGCATCACTTAATTCAATAAAATGAAATTGCGCTGATGACCAAAGTATTAATTCCTCTGAAAAACGGGACAAGTGCATCATCACCAGTGCAGCAAAATTGGCAAATTCAATTACAAAATCCCGATCACTGACAGCATCTAAAGAATTGCCAGCTACTTCAGTAAAATCTAGTAAATTGGCAGTATAATGGCGATCAATTGGATAAGTTGTACCCGCTAAAGCTGCCGCACCTAATGGCATGATGTTTACTCGTTGACGGCAATCTTGCAAGCGAGATTTATCCCGCAATAGCATTTCGCACCAAGCTAATAAGTGATGCCCGAAAGTAATTGGTTGCGCACTTTGTAAATGGGTAAAGCCAGGCATGATTGTTTCTGCTTCTCGTTCGGCAACCGCAATTAATACGCTTATCAATTGAGTTAAATATTGTTGGATAAAATCAATTTCATGGCGTAAATATAAACGAATATCGGTAGCTACTTGATCATTCCTAGAACGCCCGGTATGTAGTTTTTTGCCAGTAATGCCAATTTTTTCAGTCAACCGCGCTTCAATATTCATGTGAACATCTTCTAATGCAATTGACCAGTTAAATTTACCCTGTTCAATTTCTTGCTTGATGTCATTTAAACCAGTTACAATCTCCGTCAATTCTTGCTCGGTTAACACGCCAATATGCGCTAACATCTGTGCATGAGCAATTGATCCCATAATATCGAAAGAATATAATCGTTGATCAAATTCAACTGAGGCGGTAAAAGTTTCTACAAAGGCATCAGTCGGTACGGTAAAACGCCCACTCCAAAGTTTATTCATGTTTTTATATTTAATTTAAATTATTAAATCAATCTATATTTTATTGATGTTTTTGTTTATAAGTTTTTAACCAACGTAATACCCTTTTAAGTCCAAAATTTTCTTGCGCTTCACTTAAACTAGAATAAGAACGATTTTCAACAACTTTTGGGGCTGTTTTGGGACCGATACCAATTTTAAATGAACATAATTCACTAATTGTTTTAGTATTAAGAAGAGTTAGGAAATCATCAATATCTTTTGGTTCTATGGTAATTTCATTTAATTTCGACAATGTACGTACTTGTTCAAATACTTTTTTTGATTCGGTAGGTTTAGAAGGGGAAATTAAAAATACCCATAGTTCTTTTAAACCCGCTAATTTTGCCGCTTCAAAAATATCTTCCCCACTTAATAAGCGATATTTATCGTCTTGCTCAGTTACATAAGCAACTGGTAAAACAAAATTGACTTGAGTATCTTTAAGATTTTCAGATATTTTACTAATAACTTTGTTATTGGAAGCATTAGAATTTTCCTCTCCAATCTCTATTTGACCCATAGATAAGAGATAAGGTTGGGTTTTTATACTATCTCGAATTTTACCCATTTTTAGCCTCAAATTCATCAATCACTTCAACTAATTTGTCAGTTAAAAGTTCTATTGATTCTGCAACCTCTTTAGTAGTATCTCGACCATCTCTGAGTAATGAAATAGGAAGACGATCTCCAATAGCTTCTTTTACACCTACAACATTTTTTATTGCCTGGAAAATGGGAATATTTGGAAAGTAATCTTCAACAAGTTCTTTAACTGTTACATTTAGTTTTAGTTTACCAGTCATCATTGGTACAATGCCTAAAATATTTCCACGTTCTCCACTAGTATCTTCTTGTACTTCTCTAGCATTTTGAATAACATTTCTTATTCCATATACAGATAAATATTCCATTTGTGAAGGAATAATAAGATATCTAGCAGCGTATAAACCACTCCATGTTAATCTACTTTTTCCAGGAGCAGTATCAAAAATAACATATTGATAGTCTCCTGCTAGTTTTTCCAACCCTTTATTGAGATATTTCAATACTCTTGGGCTAGTCGGAAGACTTTCATCTGTTGTTTTATGACTAGCAGGTAGCACATCAACTCCAAACGAATTAGGAATGCGAGCAATGCAACTCTGATAATCTTTAATGTCTACATCTCTATTTACAAATTTTATGAAATCTATAACTTCTAAACGCTCATCTAGGAACTTATATATTTCCTTTAGTTCTTCTATACTTGAAGCATTATTCATTTCCTCAGCCTTATTGACACCAATTGTCAAACTAGCATTTGCTTGGTCATCTAAATCAACTACCAAGACTTTATTACCTCTTTTGCTTAACTCGTAAGCAATATTAATGGCTAATGTTGTTTTACCAACACCGCCCTTAGAATTGTGAACTGCAATAGTACGCATTTTAACTCCTAAAGATGTTTTTATAAATTCAGCAATAGATTCTATATCAGTAATGTCCTTTATGTCAAACTGACTTTTTCGTTTAGTTTGTCCATTCTCAAAATGATAAATTTCTACTAAAAAAGGGTCTATTAAAATTCCAATTTTAATTCCAGAATATCGTAGATATTTATCAAGTTGTTGCCGAGCAGTAGCATTATTTATACGGGTTTTTGCTGTTTTTACTTCAACTAAAAATTTAATATTTTTGGAATAATCCTCTATAAAATAATCCACTTTATCTATTCTTGTGTTTGTTTTATACGGAACTTCAACTTTAAATTGTGGAATCTTTTTAGATTCAGAATATGGTGATACAAGATTTAATACTCTTTCAACTAAATGTAATTCCACATAACGTTCATTATTCCAATCTGAAGATAAATTCAAATTATTTACCTTTCATCAAACCAATTTCATCACTATATTCAAAAGGCAATTTTGGACCACCTTCTATTATATTTACGTTTCCCGATAATTTGTAATTAAATTTCTGAGTTAGAATATTGCTAAAACTACCCCAACCAAGAACATCCATTATATTACTACTGGTATCTAAATCAATAAAAGCTTCCCCATTAGCAGGAATAGTTATGGATTTTTTCGTTTCCCCTTGGGTAAACACTTTATCATTCAGTTGGAGTTTATAATCCAAACTATTGATAGGTAAAGGAACTGGATTTGGATTTTCCAAACGCAATTGTAAAGAATAATCCTGTTGAGTTAAATTCATGTTTTTCACAGTAAGATTAGACAAGCTAACTTTTGGAGCCAATGGAGCTAATTGTTGTATCGGTAAATTACCATTACAAGCGGTTATTAGTAAGGCAATAACTAGGTATTGGATATGTTTGTATAGTTTCATAATTTTAATTGAAATATAGTTAAATTATTTATAAGTTAAAAAGCTATTGGTTGAGATTTTTTATTAGGTATCTCAATATATTTGAGACAAAAACCATATAATTCTGAGATTTCTTTAGCTGCGATATGAGATTTTGCTAAGTATTCATGAATTGATGTGCTTTCCTGAGACAATTTTATTTGAACTCGATGTCTTTCTTTCAATATTTCCGACTGGATCATTCTTCATCCTCTTTAAATAATTCAAGTGGAGTAATAATTTCTGGTGTTGATAAACCAAGACGACCATTAATAACCTGAATATGTTTTCGTTTATTTGCATTAGCGAGATGATTACAATTCCAAGTAAGAAGATAGTGAATATCGTAAAAGCTAGCATATGCAAGATGTACAGCATCACCTACGAGAGAACTTGGCATAATGTAATTAGAAATATAAAATTCAACAATCTGTTCAATATCATTATTCAACGGCAATAATGGAATATTTGAGATGAAATTTATAATTTCTTTTTTACGCAAATAATTTCCACTATTTAATTCTTGAAATACAGCATCTGATATGAAAATATCATAACTGCTAGCCATTTCTGACCACCATTTTTTTGTAATTTCAATGAAAATTGCTATTGATTCACGTTGATCAAAGTAATAACTCGGAATACTAGAATCAAGATATACTTTTTCTTTCATGGTTATTAAAGTTTATTTCAAATAACTCAGTATCTTTAACCTTAACTCAAACAAAGATTCAAAGCTTGTTCCCAATGAGGTAAATTGATTCCAAAAGTATTTACTAACTTTTTATTGGATAAAACTGAATAAGCGGGACGTTTTGCTGGAGTTGGATAGTCAACCGTTTTAATTGGTAACACTGTTGGTTGTTTATCAGATAATGCAACAATATTTTTAGCAAATTGATACCAACTGGTTTCGCCACCGCAAGTTATGTGATATAAACCTGCTAATTCTTCAATATTTGCTTGATAAAAAGGTGAATCCAATTTAGCAATAATATGAGAAGTTGCTTGAGCAATCATACGACTCCAAGTAGGGCTACCAATTTGATCCGACACAACTTTTAATTCTTTTCTTTCTGTTGCTAAATGTTGCATGGTGAGTAAAAAATTTTTGCCGTGTAAACCATATACCCAAGCTGTCCGTAAAATCAAATATTTTCCACCAACCGCACTTACTGCCTGTTCACCAGCTAGTTTAGTTCGTCCATAAACACCAATTGGATTAACCGCATCTTCTTCCACATAAGCCCGATTTTGTTGTCCGTTAAATACATAATCAGTTGAATAATGAACCAATAAAGCATCTAATTCCAAACAAACTTCAGCTAAAATACCAGGTGCAACTCCATTTATTTTATGAGCTAGTTCAGCTTCAGTTTCCGCTTTATCAACAGCCGTATAAGCCGCCGCATTGATAATAATATTAGGTTTAATTTGTCTAATAACGCTACGAATACTATCGGGATTAGCTAAATCAATAGCATAATTAGCTAATTTTAGCTGTTGTCGGTCAGCACCTATCATTTCACCTAATGGGGGCATACATTGGCATAATTCCCAACCAACTTGACCACTGGTACCAATAATTAATATTCTGTTGTGCATATTTAATAAAAAACTGACATAAATTAAAGAAAATAATATTTTAATAGAATTAGATAGATAAAAAATTGGTAAGATTATACAAGCTTTGAATTATTTTTTAAACTGTTTAGAACAGATTAAGAGAGGAATTTTTTTAGGTTTAAAATCTTGTTAATCTATTATTAAATCCATTTCGTTTAAAATATTACAAAATATGGTATTAAAAGAGATTGAAAAATAAAAATAATAACTCTTTTTTTAAAAGTAATAAAATAATAGCAAAGTAATTATTATTTAGATTTTTATTTAGCCATTACAAAAATTAACTCCTAAAATAAAAATTATCTTCAGGAGTCAAAATATTTGATTTTACTAACTCTAAATTAGATATATAAACAAATATCAGATTGTCCAGCAAATTCAAAGAAAGTAGCTGCACCACCATATTCAACTTCATCAATAAAATCTTTGGTATCAAATTCAAATAAATCAACTGTCATTTGACAAGCTACCATCCTTACTTCAGCTTCTATGCAAAGATCACGTAGTTCTTCAACACTAGCTACCCCTTTTTTCTTCATGGTTTTTTTCATCATGCTAGACATCATTGCCTGCATACCTGGCAAGGTTTGCATAATTACCGGAATCGGCATTGGCATTGGCATAGCAGGATTACCTAAAGAGGTTACTTGCAAATTCAGCTTTTTCTTTAACACTTCTAAACCATAAAAAGTAAAGAAAATCTCGGTTTCATAACCTAAAGCAGCGGCTGTTGAAGCAAGAATAAAAGGTGGGTAAGCCCAATCGAGGCTTCCTTTTGTAGCAATAATTGCTAGTTTTTTTCCATCCATATAGTACACTCCTAATCTTTAAGTAAAATAATTTATTTCTTTTTGATTAGAAATACGTATTTACCACCCTCTTCGGCTGATTCTAATAATTCGTTGCCAGTTTGATTAGCAAAAGCTTCGAAATCTTTAACTGAACCAGGATCAGTAGCGATTATTCTTAAAACTTGACCGCTTTCCATGCCATTAAGTGTCTTTTTAGCACGCAAAATAGGTAAAGGGCAATTTAAACCTGAAGCATCTAATTCTTGATCAAAATTAGCCATATTTTCTCCTTATGGATATTTCAAAATAATAATTTAATATAAATCTATATTTATTATAATTAATAACGCTAAAATATATAAATATTATTGAATTTAAAAATATAAATTTATACTATTAATATTAGCAAAAAATTTATTATATTATAATATTCTTTTTATTTACTAGATAAATTTATTATATTAATAATAGAAAATCAAATTTTTTCTTTGGCTAACAATTTTTAATAAAATTTTTGAATTTAATCTGTAATGTTTAGCCATTTAATTTTTATTCCTTCATAAATAAATATATTTAAATATGGATTTTTTACCCATTTTTTTGAATGTTAAAAGTCAAAATTGTTTAGTTGTTGGTGGTGGAGTAACCGCAACACGTAAAGTTGAACTTTTATTAAGAGCCAATGCCAAAATTACTGTAGTTGCCCCCCAATTATCCAAGCAATTAGATCAATTAAGGCAAGATGGACATATTAGTTATCACCAACAGCATTTTGCTCCAACTAATTTAGAAAATTGCCACTTAGTAATTGCCGCTACTAATGATGCGGAAGTGAATGAACAAGTTTCCAATTTGGCGCAAGAACAAGGTATTTTGGTAAACGTGGTTGATCACCCTGATTTATGTAGTTTTATTATGCCATCTATTATTGATCGTTCGCCAGTATTAATTGCGGTTTCAACTGGTGGCGCATCACCGGTTTTAGCTAGATTATTACGCTCTCGGTTAGAAAGTCTTATACCAGCCGCTTATGGAAATTTAGCCCGATTTGTTGCCAGCTTTCGTCAACAGGTGAAACAACGCCTTTCAGTAAAAAAACGGCGTAAATTTTGGGAAACGGTGTTACAAGGTCAAATTGCAGAAATGTTGTTATCTGGTCATAATAAATCGGCAACGGTTGCTTTAGAAAAATTAATCGAAGAAAACGCTAATTCTTTGCCCACTCAAAACTATGGTGAAGTTTATTTAGTTGGTGGTGGTCCAGGCGATCCTGATTTATTAACTTTTCGTGCTTTGCGTTTGATGCAACAAGCAGATGTAGTTTTATATGACCGTTTGGTATCGGATGGTGTTTTAGATTTGGTGCGGCGGGATGCAGAACGTATTTATGTTGGCAAAGAACCAACTAATCATGTTGTGCCACAAGACGAAATTAATAATTTGTTAATTAAATTGGCTAAAGCGGGTAAACGGGTATTGCGCTTAAAAGGCGGTGATCCATTCTTATTTGGACGCGGTGGAGAAGAAATTGAAACTTTAATGGAAGAAGGAATTGCTTTTCAAATCGTACCTGGAATTACTTCTGCGCTTGGTTCATCAGCTTATGCAGGTATCCCCTTAACGCATCGTGATTATGCTCAATCTTGTATATTTGTTACTGGGCATCTCAAGGATGATAGTTTTGACTTAAATTGGCAAGCGTTGGCACAAGCTAATCAAACTGTGGTTATTTATATGGGTTTGCGGGGATTGCCGATTATATGCAAAAAATTGATAGAAGAAGGCGTGCCAACTAATAAACCCGCAGCTTTAATTCAAAAGGCAACTACTTCCGATCAACTTGTTTTAACTGGTACTTTGGAAACTTTACCAAATATTGTTGCAGCCGCTGATATTAAGTTATCAAGTATTATTATTATTGGTGATGTGGTTAAATTGCATGAAAAATTGGCTTGGTTTGAACCGTTGGAAAAGTGAGTTTTTTTAAATTCTAGCCAGTTTTAGACTAAATTTAGGAGAATCAAGCTTGATTATTTGTAACTATCTACCAAATTAAGTAGGGTAAAAAATGTAGGATGATGCTAAGAAATGAAGCGCATCAATCATGTTAAAGCTATATTTTAACTCTTAATTCGCATTTAAAGTTTAGTTGGTGGGTAGTTACAAAAAATAGTCAATGATTTTGTTTCTTATATTTTAAGTAATTTATTAATAAGTGAAAAATTGGCAAAATTATGATAAATTTAATACCCTAGGCAAGTTCCGCCTTTAATTGAATTTTAAATTCATTTTCCATGAGTTTTGGAAACTCATCACAGAATGGCGTTTTAATCTCATCAAAATACCATGCTCTGTATCTTTCTAATCCATATAAAATAACATCACTCTCCAAAATATTTAAAATTTCTTCTGACCCCATATATGATTTATACTTTACTTGATTCTTGTTTTTTTCTTTACTGGTAACAAACAGTAAGTAAGTTTTAAAATGCCAAAAATTGTCTTTTTCTATGCCTAATATTTTATATAAAAGTGCAAAACTATCTAAAAATTTCTGTTTTATCTTGGGCTTATAGTTACTTTTTATTTCTGAATTTTTATACTCAACAAAAACAATATATTCCCTTTCCAAATCAAAAAATATCATATCAGTCGTTGCCCAACTCGGATGATATTGTTTTGCGATTTTATCAAAGTTAAAAAACTTGTTTGTAAAATTACATAAAATGATATGATTTGTACTATCTTCAGAAATAACAGATAATTTATCAAAATGTTTTGAAAATTTATCTTCAAATAGTTTTTTAATATCTGATATTGTCATTATGATAAACCTAGTTTCATTTTTCGCAGTTCTGCTAATGGCTCTGTCAATTTTTGAAAAATTGGGGATACATCCATTGTTACATCATGAATAACGGAATATTCATCTTCAGTTTTCTCAGCCAAATAAAAATTATTATTAATTTTTGCCTTATCAGCATAATATTTTAAGGCATCTATCATATACGGACTATGAGAAGTTACTAAAACTTTTATTTTAGTTTTAACTAAAGTAACAATAAATTCTGCTAATAATAATTGCCATTTAGGGTGTAAATGTACTTCAGGCTCATCCAGTATTAAAACAGTACCTTCTTTAATACTTTCATTTAAAAGCAACATCTGGAAAAAACCAAACATCTTGATACCATTTGAGGTTTTATACATTTCAATAAGTAAATTCCCTTTTTTGTAAAAAATATCATCTTTTGATTTATCATAGTAAACTTCACCACCAATAATATTCTTGATGTATTGAAATGATTTGCTATTTTTACTTTTTTTCTGTGGTTGAGAAATACGTAAAATCAAATCAGTTACTTCTATTGATAATGGAAAATTCAGTTTATTTTGTTGTAAAAGAATAGAAGTATTTTTTATGTAGTTGAATTTGTCCAGCAAGTATGGAGTCTCTATAAAAATAGGGAAATTTAAAATTTCATCATCATTAAGAGTCATATTTTCATGTTTTTTATTAAACAAAATGTATTCTCTAACTTTCTCAAAGAGAATCTTTCCAACTGTACTCTTACCCGTATCATTCTCTCCAGCAATAACACTCAAACCTTCTATTTTAACAATAGCCTCTTTAATTATTCTAGTATTTTTTAATTGGAACTTCATTTTCCACTTCCTTTGTGTAACATCAGTAAAGCAACTAGCTTTATATGTTTCTACCACACTCTTCAAACATATCTTCAATAAATAACTCACAAGCAATAATAGCTTCTTTCATAACTTTTTTTTTCATATATTAATCACTAATTACACCTCTGAGTTTCGCATAAAATACTCTCACTATCCATTTTAGTTTAAACAATGAAGCAAAACTTTTTCACATTTCGTCCGAACAGAGTTTGGAAACGAGAAAAATTTAGCAATATCAGCATGGTTTAAAATTACTCCGAGCTATATAATTATTCGGTAGTCCTGCACAAAGTAGTGGTGATTTTGTTGAGTACTTTATACCTTAACGTATTTT
The DNA here is from genome assembly GCA_023144675.1 of Thiomargarita sp. GTDB lineage: Bacteria > Pseudomonadota > Gammaproteobacteria > Beggiatoales > Beggiatoaceae > JAGLFE01. The sequence continues at coordinate 11,427 of JAGLFE010000124.1, forward strand.
TCAGAAAAAACACTACATTATTCAGGACTACCAATTATTCCAATCTTGGATTACTTAGAAAAACAGGGCAAACCCCAAAAAAATCTTGCCCCAAAACACCTTAGTTTACCACCTCAATCCATCTTCACTATCGGGTTTTTTCTTATCTTCACCCTCTTTCTGCACTGGCATTAAGTCTCGTTTACTAACTCCAAGGGCAAGTGTGCTAGCACTGGCAATATAAATTGAAGAATAAGTTCCAACGAATACGCCAAGTAAAAGTGCAATCGAAAATCCATGAATTAATTCTCCACCAACTACAAATAACACAACCAAAACTAATGCGGTTGTTACTGAAGTCATCACCGTTCGACCCAACATTTGGTTTATTGAAATATTTATTACATTGACAGATTCTTGCTTGCGTAATTTGACAAAATTTTCACGGATGCGGTCAAAAACCACAATGGTATCATTTAATGAATAACCAATTACCGCTAAAAGAGCTGCTAACACGGTTAAATCAAATTCCAATCGAAATACAGAAAAGAATCCAACCACAATCAAAATATCATGGACTAAAGCTGCTATCGAACCCAAAGCAAAACGGTATTCAAAACGAAAAGCTACATAAGCTAAAATCCCAAATAAGGTATAAATTATTGCCAAACCACCCTGTTCAATTAATTCTTTACCAACTTGGGGTCCAACATATTCGACACGACGCATATCAACTTGTTTGCCATCTTTTTCTAGCAATCTTAAAATTTGGCTACTTAAAGGATCGTCTTTTGAATCTTTATGCACGCCTAAACGGATTAATACATCCTCCGCAGTACCAAAGTTCTGAACAACAGCATCATCAAAACCATTATTATGCAAATCATCACGAATCTTTTCCACATCAGCGGCTTGGGTATAACCAACTTCAACTAAAGTTCCACCAGTAAAATCAATCCCAAAAACTAGCCCTTGATAAATCAAAGAAGCAATAGAAATTATTATCAATATACTAGAAATAACCAGCGCAATGGCACGTTTTCCTAAAAAATCATAAGAATAATCAAATCGAGTTAAAAACATATTTTTTTCTCACTTATTCCAGTTAAATAGGTAATTTAGTTAATTGTTTGTCACCATAGGAAAAATTGACAACGCTACGTGTCAACATAATGGCGGTAAACATAGAAGTTACAATACCTATAGATAAAGTAATAGCAAACCCCTTAATTGGACCAGTGCCAAAACTAAATAACATTATTGCGGCGATTAAAGTAGTTAAGTTAGCATCAAAAATAGTAACGAACGCCTTTTCATAACCTAAATGAATACTGGTTTGGGGCGAATTTCCATTCGCAACTTCTTCTCGTATTTTTTCAAAAATTAATACATTAGCATCCACTGCCATACCAAGCGTTAAAACAATACCCGCCATTCCTGGCAAAGTTAAGGTGGCTTGCAATAATGACAACATCGCAATTAAAATTATTACATTCATCAACAAAGCTAAATTGGCAATCATGCCGAAAATTCTATAACGTAATAACATAAATATCATTACAGCAATAAAACCAATAACAATAGAAATAAAACCATATTCAATATTTTCTTGTCCCAAGCTCGGTCCAATAGTCCGTTCTTCAATAATTTCCATCGGTGCTTTTAATGCCCCAGCCCGCAATAATAAAGCCAAATTATTAGCTTCACTCGAAGTTAAACCAGTAGTTTGGAAACGATTGCTAAATTCTCCCATAATATTAGCAACGCTAATTACTTCCTCAGTCTTACTGCGATGTATAACTTTTTTTCCATTTATTATTTCGCTTTTTATATTATATTCAATGAAAACCACAGCCATCGGCTTTCCAATATTTTTACGGGTATTTTGTAACATCCGTTTACCGCCGCGACTATTTAAATTAATCGATACTGCAGGTTGTCCACTTTGTTGATCAATAGTTGCCGCCGCGCCCGTAATTTGATCACCAGTAACAATAATTCGGCGTTTTAGTAACACTGGATCACCATTCCGTTCGTGATATAATCGCGCACTTAATGGTACTTTTCCAGTTTTATCGGCATCAAGCCATTCTTCCCTTGCTCCATATGTCATGCGGTATTCTAAAGTAGCAGTCGCTCCTAAGATTTCCTTAGCACGAGCAGTATCCTGTATTCCCGGCAATTGCACCACAATACGATCATCACCTTGTCGTTGAATCACAGGTTCAGAAACACCTAATTCATTAACCCGATTGCGCAGGGTAATGATGTTTTGTTCCAAAGCATTCTGTTGATTTTCTCGTAAAGCTTGTTCAGTAAAAGCCATAAATATGCCATATTGATTAACACCATCAGCATTTGTAATAGTCAAATCATTATATTGTTTGGCAATAAGTTGTTTCGCTTGTTCACGTACTTTTAAAGTGGTAAAGTTAATTTCAATACCAGTTTGTTCGCCAGTTTTAATATGATTAATGCCTTTATAACGTAATTTATTTTCACGTAGTAAAGTACGAAAATCGTTAATATAGGTTTCTTCATCTTGCTGAATGGCTGTTTTCATATCTACTTGCATTAGAAAATGAATCCCGCCCCGTAAATCTAAACCTAAATACATCGGTTTACCACCAAATGCAGTAAGCCAATCGGGTGTAGCTGGTGCTAAATTTTGTGCAATCACGTAACCATCTAAACCATCTTTTAAAACAGAATAGGCTTTAAGTTGAGTCGTAGTATTTTTAAAACGCACTAATAACTTTTTAGTATCACGTTCAACACTTAAAAATTCTATATTAGACTCTTTTAAGGTTGCTTCAATATCTCGCTGTATGTTTTCATTGATGGGCATATCTCTTGCGTAAGCTGAAGAAATTTGAATGGCGGGGTCTTCTCCAAATAAATTTGGCAGGGCATATAAAGTACAAATTGCAATAACAAACGCAATTAATAAGTATTTCCAAACTGGGTATTGATTCATAAGTTGGTATTATTTACCTCAATGGTTTAAAATTATAATGTGTTTTTCATTGTGCCTTTAGGAACAATGCTGGCAATGGATTGGCGTTGTATTTTAACTTCTGTATTAGGTACGAGTTCAAGCACTACAAAATTATCGCCTAAATTGGTTATTTTACCTAATAATCCGCCATTGGTAATAACCTCATCACCTTTTGCCAGCGAATCAACCATTTGTCGATGTTCTTTAGCTCGTTTCGTTTGTGGACGAATTAAGAAAAAGTAAAAAACGATAAACAGAACCACTAACATAATTAAATTAAGAAAACCAGCATCTCCTGACGGTGCTGATTCAGCCCAAGCGTTTTGAATAAAAAATTCCATAGTGATATCCTCGTAAAAAAGTAATTTAAAATTAAAAGTATTAAATATAATCTATTCTAATTAATTATCGGCATATTTTCGTTAATAATTTTAGTATTTATAGTAAAAAAGATTTTTTACTAATATTATCAATACGATATTTGATTGTATTTAAATAAAGCGAATTCAAGGGTAAATGGTTGTTAATTAGGATTTAGAATTTAAATAAGGATTGCAAGTATTTAGAATGAAAATTAAGCTTATAATTCCGAGAATGCTGAAAGTAGTTATTGAATTATAAAGGTAAAAATGCGATTTTAATTAATACTTTGGTCTAACTTTTCTTATATTTACGATGATTAATTTTCGTCAAAAGTTTCTGTAATGAATCCTAACTTGGTAATTCCAACTTGTTGCGCAATAGACATAACTTGGGCTAATTGTTGATATTGCGTTTTTTTATCGGCTCGAAGATGCACTTCAGGCTGTATTTTTTTTTGTGATTCTAATTGTAAAAGTTTCTCCAAATTTTGTAAGCTGATTTTTTTATCATTCCAAAACAAATCGCCTGTTTCATCTAATATCAACGTAATTTGGCTAGGTGTTGCAAAATTTTCCTGATGTGATGTCTGCGGTATATCAACCTGTAATCCAGAAACCGTTAATAGAGGTGCGGTAATGATAAATAAAATAAGTAACACTAACATCACATCAATTAATGGAATCATATTAATTTCGGACATAGCTTGATTACTTCGCTCATCGAAATTATCAAAATTTGTATTCATAATAAGCAATTACAAAAAAAGCTAAAATTAATTTTGCAACTCAATTTCAGAAAACCACTTAGAACCAAATAATCCACCTTCTTTTACTTTCCATTCGTTATAAAGTATAATTTTTTTTAATCGCCTTTTTAATTCGATTTCAGGCACTCGTCCTTTGCAAGCTTTTTTAAATAGTAGTAATGCTTGCGAAAACTCTTTTTTATCAACAACTCCATCATTAAGTGCAAATTGTTCAACAACATCTTTAACTTGTTCTTCTACTTCCCTTTCAATTACTAAATCTTTATTAGTAGCAAGTTGCTTGATAATCGCCATTCCTTCAGTAACAGTAAAACCTTTTTTAATGCCTTCTTCTAAAATACTTTTTTCCTCTTGACGATCAATATATTGGTCATCATAAACTTGTAACATAATATATTCAATAAATTGTTGTTTAATTTCTTCTATCATAATTACCTCATTATTAAAATAAATACCGTAAAAAATTAAAGTGATTTAATCACTATATTACTTAAATAAAACTTCTCTTTGAATGGTTGGATAAAAAACAAAATCTTCTATTTCTATTTCACCTTGATAAATCCAGCCACGTTTTGCCCGAATACCAATTTCTGTTGTACCTGATAAAATCATTTCAAATGCGGAGTCTGGATTACCAATTAGGTTAAATAATTGGATTAAACGTGCGATAGTTGGTAACTCATTTTTACCAACATAAACATCTAATAATTCCTCAGTAAACTTTTCATCCCCATTTGGACTGGCTGGAAAGGTAATTTCAGGAGGTTTAGTATTACCTAAGTAAATTTTTTGATGATTTCCATCTTTAAATACTAACTCAAAATTGGCATTTTTAAACTTTAATTCTGTTTTAGCTGAAGTACTAAATTGTACGATAACTTCTGCTCGAAATTCTTGATCAGTTTGTTTAATTTTAATGCTTTTAATCGCTCTAATATCTATTTTATCCACAACTTCTGTAGAAATCGCATAACTTGTTTCTAAAAAGATACTGCAACTAATGGTTAATATAATAATAAATTTCAATATATAAGTCATTTTTTTCTCCAAAATTATGTAAATTTAATTGTATCTAATTGATTTAACTACATAAATCTCCAACGTAATGCAATATAACCACCAATAAAAAAGATGAAACTGGTAAAAAATAAATACCATAACGGCGGCCATAAATAGCCCATTTCCATCGTTCCCCATTTCCTAGGTTTGAAAAAGGAATTAACTAAAGAGGTATTTTTAGCATGAAGTAAATCTAATTCACTGCGTACTTTGGGATTAACTTGCAATTTTAAAATACCACCATTAGCGTAAACATCTGTGGTTAAAATCGCTTCAAAAGCCCAGCGTTGTACTGTAACTGCGTTTAATACATTAGTTACTTGCGACCATACACTACTATTCTCCAAATCTGCCAAAGGTCTTAATAAACCACCAAATAATAGCTGTGGTATCATAATTAATGGGACTAATGTTAAAGCTACCCGATAACTGCTAACAACACAAGAAATAAATAAACCGATAGAGGCTGATGTAAAGGCGGCAACCCATAATATTAAGCCAATCCACATAGTATGTTGCCAAGATAATTCAAGTAAAAATGGCACCACTAAAATGGCTAATAAGCTTGTTTGTATCCCTAAAATAATGGTTAAAGTGAAAATTTTGGCAGCTAAATACGGCGAAAGAAATAAATAAGATCGAGTTTCTCGCTTCAAAATATGTTGTTCAGTTACAATTTCTTTGCAAGAACCCATAATTCCAAACCAAATGCTGGCAGCAACCAATAAAAAATAAACACTACCCCGCCGCACACTAGCTATATCACTAATAAATAGCATATTGCCAATTAGCTTTTTTACTATAATATCTGATAATAGTATATTCTTATTTGCAAAAAATGGTTTAATTTTATTTTTTATATAATTTCTTTTAGTATTTTCATTAGTTTCTTGAGCTAAAAAACGAGCATATCGATGTAATTTATCAACATGAATTGGTTTATGCGCTTGTTCTAAAGGTTCTTTCATTACTCCAAAGTAATAAAGTATCCTTGCTGCTTCGTCAAAATTTTGTTTATCTCGATCAAAGTTATAAAACGCTCCTATAATTAAAGCGGCAATTAAAGGAACTTGTAAAATTGTTAAAGCAAGATTTAGTCTATCAGCAAAAATCACTCTAAAATTTCGTTGCACCAAAACTAAGCATTGCAATAATAAAAATTTCAAATTAGTATGGGGAAAACGCTGATTAGGCATAATATTGGGAAAAATAATGATTTTTAGGTATTTAACTTGGGAATTCAAAACTTTAACACAATTAATGCGCTGTGCAAACTTAGCAGCGATTCTAAATTATTTAATTAAAAAAATAGTTATAAAAATTAAGTTAAAAAATGTAGGATGCTGCTGAGAAACGAAGCGCATCAATCGTGTTAAATTATTTAAATTAAAAAAATAGGTATAAAATTAAGTAAAAAATGTAGCATCAATCGTGTTAAAGATTTCGACTTAAATATTTTAACTCTTAATTCACATTTATATATCCAGTCTAGTTTCTACTCGGTACTTGCAAATTCAAAACAAACTTGTCCTTCTTCATTTTCGGCAACTTTTAATACATAGCCAGTGTTTGCAAGTTGTTTAACTGCTTGATAAAGTCCAATACCATATCCATCATGGGATTCTACTGGTCCAGTTAGTAATTGATCAGTAATTTCTTTTGGAATAGCACTTCCATTATCACAAACCATTAATTGTAAACGCCGTTTATCAATTTTTAATGAGACTATAATTTGCAATTCGGTTTCCCGTTTACGTTTCATCACAGCATTTTGGATTAAATTTTCGGAAACATTATCAAATAAATCTTCAGGAATAAGAATATTTTCGGTTGCTAAATCACTGATAAACTTAATTTTGCTTTTACGATAGCGCGCATTTAAATTGCTCCACCATAAACTGACTGGAACATTGGAATAGGTAAATTCAGCTGGTTTTTGTAATTTATCCAAAGTTCTTTTTAGACGTTGGGTTAAATGAGGCATTTGTCCTTGTAACATGCGTTGAGTATCATCAAACTCGGTAGTAGAACAAGTTGAAATAATTGAAGTAATAGTATGCAAAGATTGGAGTAAATTTTTAATATCATGGGTTAATTTGGCACCAGTTTCATAAATAGCTTGTAAATGAGCTTTTTGCGCAAAAGCTGATTCACGACGTTTAGTTTCATGAAAATATTCTAATAATTGGATTAATATCTTTACTTGAAAATAATGTACGCTATTAATATGATAAGGGGCATATATAATTACTTCAAGAGATTGGATAACAATTGTAACTTGTTTATCATCAACATATCCAAGCATTTCTTTATCATCTAAATAATTCCATTCAATACCAGATATCCAAGGTAAAGTAATCATTTCTTTAAAACCAATTTGTAGAAATTCTTGGGTGGTTAAATTTTTATAATTACTAGGTTGGGCAATCTTTTCTAGCCATGATTCAAACGCATTATCAATATGATATAAATGGCGTACCCAAAGTGGACTAATACCTTTTTCGCCAGTAATTAATAACCAAATCCAACTAGTTAATAAAATAAAAATAATAAATCCCAAAATAACTTGAAAAACTGCTAATGGCATAATAGTTTTATTATGTAACATCAAAACTAAACTAATAAGAATAATAATGCTAATAAAAAAAGTAGTACTTAAACCATGAAAAAAATCAATATGGTAACGATTATTCTGACGTGTATCAACAGTAAAAAAGATTAATATTAATGGGATAAATAGTAGAGTATAAAAAAGCCATGGTAAAATAATTGGCAAATATTGATAAATTGCAAATGAATTTTCGATAAAAAATATTTGATTTACATTGATTAATAACAATATTATTACTAAATAGACGATACTAAATACGCTAATAACTTTATCAAAAGTAGTTGCTAAGTCGCGTCCACCAATAATACCGATTAGTGTGATTTGCCAAATGGTAATTAGCCAAATGTGGGGGAAAATAATAAATATCGCAATAAATAAGGCAAGTAAAACACTTTCTTTAAGATGATATATTTCTAGTTTAGTCCATGAAAACCACCATATTGTAAATGTTATAAAATGTAGTAACAGTATAATACGTAGCCATATTTCAGGAAACGGTAGGGATAGTAAATTCCAACATAGACTAAGACAAAGGCTAAAAAGCATTAAACCAAGTAAACGGTATTCTTGCTTGGGAGAAATAAATAAGGTCAATTTATGTAGCATTATTAAGGTCGCTTTTTTTATAAAAAATGGTCAAAAAATCAGGTTCAACAATTCTAAAATGTTCGTATTTATTTAATCAAAAATATTTTCCTACATAAATAATAAATTCAGATAGTTTTTTAAAATTTAGAATTATAAATTTTGAGTTGGGTAAATTAATAATCATTGCAATTTGATATTTTTTAGCATTTGATAAAAATTATCTAAACTATATAATAAATATATTATACTAAATAATTATTCTGTCAAATCTAAACAAAAATAGTAGGATTACTTCGATATTTTTTACATGATAAAACAAATTATTACACTTGCAACTTTAGTTATAATAGAAGCTTTACACACCCGTTTTTTTATGATTATTTTTGCTTTTTTACTAACGGGCTTCGGAATAGTTTCATTCGTTGGACAAATAGCTATTATTGAAACAGTGGCTTATCAAAGTAGTTTATTGGCAGCTTTTCTACGTTTAAGTGCTATCTATATTATTAGCTTGTTTGTAATTGTCAGCATGGTCAATGAATTTAATAATAATGCTATTCATTTATGGTTATCTTTACCCATGAAAAGAGCTACTTATTTAATTGGCAAGTTTAGTGGATTTATGCTCATTGCTTGTATCATAGCAATTTTATTTGGATTGAGCTTATTTATCTTAGTTCCATATTCGCAAGCTGGATTATGGACTTTTTCTTTATTTTGTGAATTATTAATTATTGCCGCCTTAAGTTTATTATGCGTATTTACTTTTCATAATACTATCCAAGCATTGAGTGCGGTAATTGCTTTTTATATTTTAGCCCGTAGTATTTATTCCATTCAGTTAGTCGCACAAAATTTACTAAATAGTTCACAATCTTGGAGCGATTATTTTATTGCTAAATTTATTTATTTATTATCCATTATTTTGCCTAATTTAGAACAATTTACTCAATCTGATTGGCTAACTTATTATTCTGGTGAAATAATTGATTTATTGCAAATTACGGCTCAAACAATAATTTATGTAATATTATTAATTAGCATGAGTATGTTTGATTTATACAGAAAAAATTTATGAATCGCAAACAACGTTCTTTAACTGCAGTTCCTAAGAAAATTATTGTTACATTAGTTTTAATTTTGACATTGCAAATCACTTGGAATCATTATTTACCATCCTTTCCAGCTAAAATAGAACATTTGACAACTCCACCTCAATTGGAATTATTACAAATATTGAGTTTAGGAGATAATATCGTTGGTTCAAAATTATTAATGTTATGGTTGCAAGCCTTTGACAGCCAATCAGGACAATTTCTTTCATATCGACAATTTGATTATGACACTTTAAGAATTTGGTTGAAGCGTATTTTACAACTTGATCCTAAAAGTCAATATCCTTTATTGGCAGCCAGCCATTTTTATTCTATGGTCAATGATACAACGAAAAAGAAACAAATGCTAAATTTTGTTTACAAGCAATTTTTTATTGACCCCGATAATCGTTGGCAATGGTTGGCTCATGCGTCTTTAATTGCCAAACATAGGTTAAAAGATTTACCTTTAGCTCTAAAATATGCGCAGGCAATTGCAGCCCATTCTAGTGAAAATATGCCTTTTTGGGCAAAAGAAATGCAAATATTTATTTTGGAAGATATGGGAGAATTAGAACAAGTTCGTTTAATTGTTGGCGGAATGTTTGCAAACGGACAAATAACCGAATTAAATGAAATTAAATATTTCAACGAAAAATTAGAAAATTTAGAAAATTTAGAGAAACAATTGGGGCGTGTCATAAAATAACTTTGAAAATGAATAATTCCCAAACTAATAAACCCATAAAATGTTTAGGTTTAGAGTTTAAAAATAATGAAACTTGCCAGGACTATTTTTCAGCTTTACTAAAAGAAAAATTGGCAAACCCACAATTCAAAAATATTGCTGGTTTTCCCCAAGCAACAAACGAAACTATTTTAAATTTATCTACGCCGCCTTTTCACACATTTTGTCCCAATCCTTGGTTGCCTGATTTTTTAGAATCCCCACAAAATATTTCCGATGATTATTATCGTCAAGCTTTTATCGCTGATATTAGCGAGGGCAAGCATGAAACCAGTTACAATATCCATTCCTATCATACCAAAGTACCTTACAAAGCAATCATGCGCTACATTTTGCATTATACTGACCCAGGAGATATTATATTTGATGGCTTTTGTGGAACTGGTATGACTGGAGTGGCAGCACAATTATGTGATAATCAGGCTGCTATTGAAAGTTTAAGTTATCAAGTTTCATCAACAGGGGAAATTAAAAAACAGGTTGAAAAAGGCAACTATCTTGCTTGGGAAACATTCGCTAAACTAGGTAAAAGAAAAGCCATTTTAAGCGATTTATCCCCCATCGCCACTCTAATTGCGCATCATTATAATAAACCTATTGAATCTGATAAATTTGAACAACAAGCACAGCAAGTTTTACAAACTATTGAAAATGAATGCAATTGGCTTTATCAAACTGTACATAGTTGTCGCAAAAATATGTCGGAATATGCCCATGAAATTGAGCAAATTATGTTGGGGGAAAAAGTTTGCCCTGATTGGCTGACTTTAGGGCGCATTCATCACACAATTTGGTCAGATGTATTTAATTGTCCCGAATGTAGGCAGGAATTAGTATTTTGGGAAGTAGCGGTCGATGTCAAGCAAACTAAGATAAAAAAACGGTTTAATTGCCCCCATTGCAACGTTATTTTAACTAAATCCTTAATAACGCGGGTTTGGATAAAACGATTTGATCCTGTTTTACAGCAAACAATTCAACAAGTTAAACAAATTCCCGTAATAATAAATTACACAATTGCTAATATTATATTCCAAAAAAAGTTGGATAAATTTGATTTGATTCTGCTGGAAAAACTGAATAATAATCCTATTCCATATTGGTTTCCAACCGAAAAGCTACCTGATGGACAAAATACTTCGCAAGCTAAAAAATCGCACGGTTTTACCCATTCCCATCATTTTTATACCCAACGTAATTTGTGGGTATTAAGCTGTTTGTATAAACATTGTTCCCAAGGTAATTTGTTACTATTATTTCAATCCATTGCCGTAACCCTGGCTTCTCGTTTGGTAAGATATAACTTTGGCAATCGAGGAAATAGTATTTTACCAGGGACTTTATATGTGCCTTCATTAGCAGCGGAAAATAATATTTGTAAACTATTTGCTAATAAAGTAAAAAAAAATAATTATACCAATTGCGTAACAGAACATAATTTAATTAGCACCCAAAGCTCAACCAATCTTCAAATCTCGAATAATTCAATAGATTATATTTTCCTTGACCCGCCCTTTGGAGCAAATATTATGTATTCGGAACTTAATTTTTTATGGGAAGCTTGGTTACAAATATTTACTAATAATCAACAAGAAGCCGTTATCAATAACCAACCAAGCAAAAATTTATCGCATTATCATAAAATAATTAAAGCTTGTTTCAGCGAAGCATTTCGTATTTTAAAACCACAGCGGTGGATAACGGTAGTATTTTCTAATACTCAAATTCAAATTTGGAATATTTTGCAAACCAGCTTACATGAGCTTGGTTTTATTATCGCTAACACCACTATTTTAGATAAAAAACAAGGTAGTTTTAAAGCCGTAACGACAACTACTGCGATTAAACAGAATATAGTTATTTCTGCTTATAAACCTGATTTTGTTTTAGAACAACAGTTTGAACTAATGCTTGATGCACAGGCTTGTTTGTGGGAATTTATTGAACAGCATCTTTGTTATTTACCTGTTATCAAGCTGCAAGAAAATGGGCTGGAATTTATTAACGAACGTGAAGCTAATATCTTGTATAATTGTGCCACCAATTATTTTGCTAAACACGGTGATTTTATTCCCATATCCAATCAGCAATTTCAAATAGAAGTAATAAATCATTTTGCAGAACGTGATAATATGATTTTTCGTGCAGATCAAGTTGCCGAATATGATCAAAAGCGTAAAAAAATGCCTTTATTAACTTCGATGGAAATTATAATTTATGATGAACGTAGTGCTATTGATTGGTTGCAACATTTTTTAAAACAACAACCTGCTACTCGTCAAAAAATTTATACGCAATTTGCCCAATTAATAGCTAATAATTGGAAAAAATATGAACCATTGATAGAATTAGATGGCTTATTGGCGTTAAATTTTATGCAATATGATGGTGAAATGACTGTTCCGAAACCAATTTATAATTACTTGACTCAACATTTTAATAGTTATCGCCATCTTTTAGCGAATGATATTATTTTAAAGCAACGAGCCGCTAAATGTTGGTATATTCCCAATACACAGCAAGCTAAAAAATTAGCCCAGTTGCGAGAAAAACAGTTATTAAAGGAGTTCAAACAATATCAAAAAACCGAACGGAAGTCTTTGAAAAAATTTCGCTTGGAAGCGATACGCTGTGGATTTAAACAGGCTTGGGCAGAAAAAAATTATCCTGTTATTATAGAAATGGCTGAAAAAATTCCTGAAGTTATTTTATATGCAGATGAAAAGTTATTGCAATTATGTGATTTAGCCCGTTTTCGTTTAATGAAAAAATAAACTTTATAATTTTTATTTAGGATTTAAAGAAAAAAGTATTTTTCGTATAAAATAATAGCTTTTAATCATGAATAGATTTTTTATAAGCTGTTTAAACAAAAATAATCACCCCTAAAATTTAATAATTAGTATCCTTAATTGACCCAGAGATTTTTTATGTTTGTTAAAAATATAGATTCTGACGAATTAGTAGAGTTGTTAGAAAAAAAACCTATACCTATTTTAATTGATGTGCGTACTCCACAAGAAATGGCGCAAGCATCAATTCCAAATGGAAAACCTATGCCATTAAATACTTTACCTTTGCGTTTGGACGAAATTTCTAAGGAAGAACAGGTGGTATTTTATTGTCGTACTGGCGCACGCTCGGCACAAGCATGTATGTATTTGGGTGATCGAGGTTATGATAATGTTTACAATTTGTATGGCGGAATCATTAGTTGGGCAAAAAGTGGTTTGCCGATTCAACCGATGATATTTGACTAGGAAATAATGGCTTGGTTATTTGTAGGTGGCAAGGCAGCCTCTTACAAAAATAGGAATTTTTTTTGAATTTCTCAATGCGTAAGTTCTAAAAAAATTAAAATACAGGCATAAAAAAGTGAGCAAAAAATCTTACCCACTTTATGGAGAGAAGGTATAAAATCTACCTTATTATGCAAAAATAATCAAATTATTCTGTTTCAGAAACTGCTGCTATTTCTTCTTCTTCAGAATAAGTAATCCATAAATAAGCTAATCCGCCACCAGCAACAGCTAAAACAATAGGGGCTGCAACTAAAGTAGCTGCTCCAGCTAATGCACCACCACCAACTACACTACCAATAGAAACTAAACCAGCAGTACTTAATCCTTCCATTACTACTGCACCGATAGCGGCTAATGTACCAACACCAGCACCAGTATAAGTACCAATTTGAGCGGCATCACAAGCTTTTTGTTGGTTTTCACAATCGGTAAATATCTTATCATTCATAACTTTTGCAGTTGCAGCTCCTAAACCAGCTCCAACAACAGGACTTGCAATGGCAGCAGCCATACCAGCGGCAGTTGCACCAGCAATCATTGCAGCTCCTTCGGCAGCCATAACACCTTCAGCAACAACAGCACTACCAGCTGCAACACTAGCAGTAGCAGGTTCTGCATAACTAGAAGTCATGTAAGACATAGAAATAGCCAAAGTACCAATTACCAATAATTTCTTCATATAATTAAAACCTTATTTAAATCAAAATTAAGTTAAAAAAAGAGAAAATAATAAAATTTAAACTACTAAAAAATTTCAAGTTTTTTCTATTATTTAATATTGCTATTTTAAGCAATTGTATCATAAATATAAAAAAATTATTCTACTACATTTACTTGTAAAACTTTTTGCAAAATTTAATCAATCAGAAAAAATTTGAAATCTAATAACTAATTATAGTAATAATATATAATTAATCAAGTCATTTTAATAAAAAAAGCTTTATTTTTTAATTAATTAAGAGCTATATTTAATACTAAATATAAAATATTTTTTAAATTATAGCAATTATCAAATTATAATTAATTATAACTTTTTTAAATCATTTTTGTAAATAAATAAAATTTAATATTTTTTATATTTTATAATTACTTAACAACTATATAATAATAGACTTGCTTTTTATCGCACTTATAATGTAACAACCTAGGAATTTAGAAAATAATTAAAAAACCTCATACACAGGCATTATTAAATATTTTCTTGAGCAAATGTATTATGTCAATTCTAAATATGGCATTATTTCTGCTTTAAAACTTCGAGAGGTTAATTAGATTGTTTTTAGATAACGAACCCATTGGTGAAATTAAAACAATAATTACCTGTTTTTTTAAAGGTCTTTAGTGTAAAATATATAAAGCTAAAATTTTAAACCCCAAAATTGCAAATTTTTATTAAGTAATTATAAAATTTATAATATTTTTAAATATTAAAAAAGGTAGCTAAATTAATATGAATAAAATCTTTTCCATAAAAAGTGGCAAAATTAATCTTAATTTTTTCCATTCGTTGCGATTTAAATTAATTGTTTTATTTTTAATCGTATCTCTTGTACCTTTAATGATAGTTGGCACGCTTAGTTACATCCAAGCAAAAGAAGCTTTGGAACATGAAACTATTAATAAATTAAGTGCAACTCGTGATATTAAAATTCATCAAATTGAAGCCTATTTTAAAGAGCGAATAGGTGATCTTGATGTATTTGCTCATAATTTATTTCTAATTAATGCCGTAACTGAATTTGAAGAAGCAATTCATAACGAAATTAAAATTAATGGCAAAGATAATGAAACCCAAGTTATGGAACAATATCAGCATTTATATGCCAAACAACCTAATCTTAATAGTGCTGGTAATAGTAATTACGATAAAGTTCATGAAAAATATCACCCCTATCTTAAACGCTATTTAGATACTTATGGCTACTATGATATATTCCTTGTTGAACCCAATGATGGAACCATTATCTACTCAGTAATGAAAGAAAAAGATTTTGGAACTTCTTTAAAAACTGGAATTTATGCCAATAGTAATATAGGACATATATTTAAACAAACTATTATCTCTAATGACCATGACTTTACCGCTTTAGAAGATTTTGCTTTTTATGAACCTTCTAACAATGCGGCTGCCTTTTTGGCTGCACCAATTTGGAAAAATGACAACGATTTAATAGGAGTCCTTATATTCCAAGTATCTACTGCTCAAATTAATAGAATTACTCAAGAAAAATCGGGATTAGGCGAAACTGGTGAAACAATTCTGGTTGGTTCTGATGATTTTCTTATGCGTTCTAACTCGCCCTTATCTGAAGAACCTACTTTGTTTAAACAAAAAGTAGATAGTAAAGCCACCCGTGCCTCTGCTCTTGGTCAAACTGGGATCAAGAAAATTATTGATTATCGAAATAAATTAACTTTCATTGCCCATGCGCCTTTAAATATTCCTGGAGTCAACTGGTCATTAAATTCCAAAATGGATGTAGAAGAAGCGACTGCGGTAACAGAAAAGATGTTTAAAGAGATGTTAATTATTACCATCATTGGTGCAATAATTGTAGCTATTATCGCCTTCTTTTTAAGCAGTTCAATTGCCAAACCCATCCAACTTATGACCAAAATTGCTAGTAAATTAGCCGAAGGAGATATTAAACAAAATATTGAATTTAACCGTAGTGATGAAATTGGAGTAATGGGTCAAGCTTTTCGGCAAATGATTATTAATTTACGCATTGTAATTGAAGATATTGTTTATGTTTCACAAGGTTTGGCTAATGGAAAACTAAACGTTACTCCAGAAGCTAGTTATAAAGGTGATTTTATCGAAATCAAAGAATCCTTAGAAATAGCCTTAGCTACTCAACGCAAGGTGATAGAAGACATCGTTCCAGTTTCACAAGGATTAGCCGCTGGCAACTTAGCGGTGCAACCACAAGCCGAATATCCTGGAGATTTTAATAAAATTAAAGGTTCTTTAGAAAGGACATTAACTGATTTACGGGCGGTAATTGCGGATATTGTCAATGTTTCTCAAGGATTAGCTGAAGGTAAAGAAGCAGTTAAAACTCAGACCGAATATCGTGGAGATTTTGCTAAAATAAAAGAAGCCTTAGAATCAGCAGGTATCAAATTAGCCACCACTACCGAATACAACACTACTCAAGATTGGCTTAAAACTGGACAAAATCAACTCAATGACCAAATGAGTGGCGACCAAAATATCATTGAATTAACGCATAATGTGGTTTCCTTTTTAACTCTTTATTTGCAAGCTCAAGTCGGTATATGTTACGTTGTCGATGATTCGATTATAACTCAAGAACGTAAATTGAAATTGGTAACCAGTTATGCCCATACTCGGCGTAAAAATATCAGTGAAGAATTTGAATTTACTAAGGGCATGGTGGAGCGGTCGGCTAAAGAATTGAAAGTTATTACGATGGAATTAAGTTCTGATTTAGGTGAAGATATTCCACCTTATATTTTAATTACCCCGTTTTTACATGAAAATATATTAAAAGGGGTATTATTAATTGCATCTTTGAATAAAATCACTGAAATTCAGCAAAAGTTTTTACAACTGATTATGCCCTCTATCGGTGTATCAGTTAATGCGGTTGAAGCTCGTGAAAAAATGCAATTGTTATTAAATCAAACGCAAGAGCAATCAGAAGAATTAAGAAATCAACAAGAAGAATTAAAACAAAGTAATGAAGAATTGCAAAGTCAGCAAGAGGAATTGCAAAGTCAAACGGAGGAACTGCAAACTCAAACTGAAGAATTACGCCAAACTAATGAAGAATTAGAAACTCGTACTCAGGATTTAGAAAATCAGCGTAAAGCTATTCGTGATAAAAATACTACTTTGGAAAAAACCCAAGAAGTTATTGAAGCCAAAGCCCAAGAACTTGAATTAGCCAGTAAATATAAATCAGAATTTTTGGCAAATATGTCGCATGAATTGCGCACACCTCTAAATAGTATGTTGATACTCGCCCAATTATTAACTGAAAATAAGCAGAATAATTTGAGCGATAAACAAGTAGAATATGCTAGAACTATTCACAGTGCAGGTTCAGACTTGTTAGCTTTGATTAACGAAATTCTTGATTTATCTAAGGTAGAAGCTGGTAAGATTGAAGCCAATATTGAGAAAGTATTTATTGCCGATTTAATGGAAACACTTGAACCTAAATTCAGTCATGCCGCTGAAGAAAAAGGTGTTGCTTTTGAAATTAATTTGGCAGAGACTTTACCTGATACTATACGTACTGATGCTCAAAGGTTGAAGCAAATTATTAACAATTTGTTATCCAATGCCTTTAAATTTACCTCAAAAGGTTCAGTTAAACTAGATATACAACGTCCCGATATTGACGTTTCTATGTACAAGTTAGATAACGAAAAAAGCATTCAAATTGCGGTAACTGATAGTGGTATTGGCATTCCCAATGATAAACAAAAGGTTATTTTTGAAGCTTTTCAACAGGCAGATGGGACTACAAGTCGCCGTTTTGGTGGTACTGGTTTAGGTTTATCTATTTCGCGCCAATTGGCTCGTTTATTAGGTGGAGAGCTTAAATTAGTTAGTGAGGAAGGTAAGGGCAGTAAATTTAGTTTATATATTCCTGAATCTTTGGAACCAAAATCTTCGGAATCTATGGAGGTAAATCATCCAAGTCCATCACCTTCTGCTTCCTTACCAGCTAGTTCTGCTCCAAAAATAGCAATTAATAACAAAGAAAACGAAGAATCTGGATTAGAATTTATTTCCGAAACTCCAATAGCAACTATAAATGATGATCGTGATGATATTACTGCTGATAGTAAATCTTTGCTTATTGTGGAAGATGACCGTAATTTTTCTCGTTTAGTTATGGAATTAGCTCAGGAAAAAGGCTTTAAATGTATTTTAGCTGAAGATGGTAAGATAGGCTTGGAATGTGCTGAATATTACCAACCTAGAGCGATTATTTTGGATATGGGATTACCCAAGATAGATGGTTGGACGATGATGGAAATTCTAAAAAATAATCCAGAAACTCGCCATATTCCAGTACATTTTATTTCTGCTAATGATCAAACCATGGATGCTAGAAAAATGGGAGCTATTGGTTATTTATTGAAACCTGTAAGCATGGAACAATTGGGCGAAGCTTTCCTAAAAATAGAGCATTTTATTGCTCAAAAAACCAAAAATTTATTGATTGTAGTAGATAACGAAGAACATCAACAAGCTATTTTAAAAATTGTGGGCAATGATAGTATTAATATTACAGTTACTGCTACAAAAGATGAAGCCATGTCTAAATTACATATTGAAGATATAGATTGTATTATTTTAGATGTTGATGTTGAAGATAAATCTGGAATTCGTTTACTGGAAAAACTGAATAATGAAGATAGCATTGCTCAAATACCGATTATTCTTTATAGTGAACGAAGATTGTTAGCTTCTGAAGAAGAAATTATTCAAAAGTGTACCAACCACTTAAC
>JAGLFE010000125.1 GCA_023144675.1 Thiomargarita sp.
TTAAATGCAACTTAGGTAAAATGCTAAGTTTAATTGTGTGAAATTAGTAAAATTAAGCCTTTATACTACCTTAGTTTTTTAAGTTTAAAACTGTCCGAAGTATTGCATTATAATAATGTATAAAATAGCACCAATATGATTATATCAAAATGGTAGCGTGTCTATCTTTAGCGTATAATTTAATAGCCGTTTTATACTCGGTTTGCTATATTTTTTATTTTATTCATTTTTATAATTCTAATTTAACCTAATTTTTATACAATACTACTTTGTTCAGAACTACCAAAAATAAATAGTGGGATAGGTTTACATAATATATTTTTTCTTTTTTGTTAATGCGTAAGTTCTAGTTATTTAGATATTCATATATTTGTTAGTTATTTATTACATAAATTCTTATTTCAGATAATTTTATGTTACACTTTACCTATTTTAAATTATCTAAAGTTCTCTCAATTTATATTCCGAATTAAGTAAAAAATAAGACAACATTAAAAATGAATTTTTTACCAGCTTTAGTATTAATTGCCATCATTATTTGAGTTAATAGACAAAAGATTATAAAATTATATGTTTAAACGTTTAAAAGAAGATATTAATTGTATTTTTGAACGTGATCCAGCAGCTCGTAATACTTTAGAAGTATTAACTAATTATCCTGGATTGTATGCAATATTATCGCATCGTATCAATCATCGCCTATGGAAAGCTCATTGGTACTGGTTAGCGCGTACTTTATCAACTTTTTCACGTTGGATAACTGGTATTGAAATTCACCCTGGTGCAGTAATTGGACATCGATTTTTCATTGATCATGGTATGGGCGTTGTAATAGGGGAAACTGCCTGTGTTGGTGATGACTGTACTTTATATCATGGAGTTACTTTAGGTGGCACTTCCTGGAAAAAAGGTAAACGTCATCCAACTTTAGGCAATGATGTAGTTGTTGGGGCGGGTGCGAAAATATTAGGTCCAATTGCGATTGGAAATGGAGTGCGCATTGGTTCTAATGCTGTTGTAATTAAATCAATTCCTGATGGTTCTACAGTTGTTGGTATTCCTGGACGTATTATTAATGTTGATAAAAATTATAAACAACATCATCAACAAGCTTTAAAACAAAAAATATTTGATGCTTATGGTATGCCGCAAGATATGTCAGATATTGACCCAATGCAATATGCTGTAAATAACATATTAGATGATATTAATAAAATTGATGAAAAAATGCAAGCAATATGCCTTGCTTTACGTAATGTGGCTGATAATGACTTCGATTTTCCAGCAGAATTAGAGTCTTGTCAAATTCGTTCAAACAGAAAAAAAACTGATATTGATAATTAATATATTATTCAACTTAATATGTTAAAATAATATTTAAAACTTATCTCCTTGTTTTTTGAAAAATTTACAAATGGAGAAAGATTTAAATTTTATGACCTTGCTTAGTATATGATTAGAAATCATTGCTAATAATATATACAAGTATTTCATTATAAATTTACTTGCTATTATTGATAATAACACTTGTATTATATCTAATATAAATTATATTCAGTTATGAAATGGGGATTAATCTTATGAATAAATATTATTTTAAATCGCTTTTGGCAATACCATTAGTTTTATTGATGGGTTGTGTTACTGCTGACGAAGAAGAACCTTCATGGTGGGAAAAATCTAAACAAGCTGTATCCGATATATGGAACACATCCGATGTAGTTACTCCAACTGAATCGCTAGAAGAATTTGATAATAAAGATCAAAAAAATCAAGAAAATAATGCACAAAAAGACGATTTGTTTTCCAATGTCTGGAAAAAAATTACTACCACGCTTGATGAAGTATTAGATGTTGAAAGTGAAAAAGAAACACTACCTGATTCTGCTTGGCTTGGTAAAGATAAAGAAGATAGTCAAACTGAAATAGATAAATTATTGGATGAAGCAGTTTCCATTTTAAGTATTTCTTATTCCAATGATACTCGACGACGAATTCGCAAGTTGGAACAAGAAATTAGACGAATGAAACAATCAATTTCTCAATATCGTCAAGTTAAAATTAGTGCGCCTAAAGATTCCAGATGGGAAACTACTGAATCTGATTATGATGAAAAGATTAAAGATTTAAATGAGAGTGTTAAGCAACACCGCATTGCAATTATGGATTTGAAAACGCAATTTTCTCAAGAATTAGCTGATATTGGTTTGCCAATTACAGAAGAGCAATTAGATGTATTATTATCTAGTGTCGTTGGTGATGATATTATTCGTAGTAGCATTGTTTATAATAATGTTAAACAAATTAGTCAACAATTAATGACTTTAACTAAGGAAAGTGGTGAAGATTTAGAAATTAGTCAGCGTTATTACGGTATGTACACCGTTTTATTAAAAGCATTATTGCATATGCAAGAAAAATTTATTTCTAACATAGATAACAATTATCTTCCTAAAATACAACAAATCGTGCTTGATGTTCAAGATATTAAGGCAAATACAAGAATTTTATTAAGTGCTGAATTAAATAAAAATCGCCGCTTGCATCTATTGGCTAATCTTGAAGCTCAAAAACTAACTTTGCAAACTTCTGCCTTATATAAAAAACATTTAACTGGGCAACGTCGTAAAATAGCTATAGCTTATGACAAAACCAATACTGATTTAAAAATCGCACAAAATACCTACAAAACCGTTAGAATAAGCGGTGAACTGGTTAATTTGCTACGAACTAGCCAAAAATCCTTTGAGTTATTATTAAATATTCAAGTGCCTGATTTATTAATATTTAAGAATTTACAGATGAAGCAAGAATTTGCTATTTTAACCCAAAAATTGAATAACAATAAAGATTAATGACATTGACCAATTTTTGGGAATAAGGAAAAGTTTTGTAGTCCTGCATAAAGTAGTAGTAAACTTGTTAAAAATTTGATACTTAACAAATTTATCTTAAAAATCACTACATTATTTAGGACTATCAAATATTCCAAGCTATTTGAAGTTTTGATAATTATAATTTTTTAACAAACAAAGGATAAATGATGAAAGGTGGACTTGCCAATTTAATGAAACAAGCCCAAAGAATGAAAGGCGATTTTGAAGATGCACAAAAAGAACTAGCAAATTTAGAAATAACTGGTGAATCAGGTGGTGGCATGGTCAAAGTTGTTATGACTGGCAGGCATGATGTAAAAAAAGTACAAATTGATGATGTACTTATTAGTGAAGATAAAGAAATGGTAGAAGATTTAGTTGCGGCGGCTGTTAATGATGCAGTTCGTAAAATTGAAAAAATGACCAAAGAAAAAATGTCAGGATTATCTGGTGGATTAGGATTGCCAGATAATTTTAAGTTACCCTTTTAAGCATTTTTTATAACAAGCATGGGTAATTATGCTACACAACTTAATGGATGGTTTCAAACCCCTTTAGGGAAACGCTTGTTAATAGAAGAAAATCATAAATTACAACAAATTTTACCTCATTTATTTGGTTACTATTTATTACAAATTGATAACATAGGATATGGTTGTTTACTAGATAGTAGTTTAATCAAAAACCGTTTTATTTTATGTCAATCAACAAATATAATTTGTAACCTTTATCCTAGTATTTACACTTCTCCAACTCATTTACCTATCATAGCTGATAGCGTAGATGTTGTAATATTACCCCATATATTAGAATTTGAATCAGAACCTCATGCTATCTTGCGTGAAATAGAACGTATTTTAGTTCCAGAAGGATATATTATTATTATTGGATTTAACCCCGTTAGTTTATGGGGATTATGGCATTATTTCTTAATACGAAGTAAAACACCGCCTTGGAATGGACATTTTTTACCTTTATTGCGCATAAAAGATTGGCTAAATTTACTTGGTTTTGATTTAGTTGAACAAAATAGTTTTTTTACTGGTTTGCCTTTTGAAAAAGATTATTTTAGTCATTATTTTCAATTTTGGGATAAAATGAGTATGCGTTGGATATTTAATTTAGGTTCAGTTTACATTGTGGTTGCTAAAAAACGGGTGGCTACTTTAATGCCGATAAGAAAAGGATGGCAAGTGCATCCTACTTTAGTAACCGAAGTTGTTAGCACCAATTTTAATCAAAATAAATAATAATGAGTTCTATTGTTGAAATTTTTACCGATGGGGCTTGTCGAGGAAATCCTGGAGTTGGTGGCTGGGGTGCGTTATTACGTTATGAAAATAATGACCAACACTTATTTGGTGCTGAAAAATATACAACCAATAATCGAATGGAATTACTGGCGACGATTATGGCATTGGAGAGTTTGCCTGATGTTCAACAAGTACGTTTAATGACTGATTCACAATATGTCAAAAAAGGTATTACCGAATGGATTAAAAAATGGATCAGACAAAATTGGAAAAATTCTAGTAATATCCAGGTTAAAAATGTCGATTTATGGCAACGTTTATATGCGATTAGCAAGCGTCATCAGATTGAGTGGCTGTGGGTAAAAGGGCATAGTGGACATACAGAAAATGAAATTGCTGATCAATTAGCCAATCAAGGGATTAACGAATTTTTACAAAAAAAAAAAGAATCTAAACCAGTTGTAAATAAAAGGAAAATATCAACCATGCGTCAAATAGTTTTAGACACGGAAACAACTGGACTTAGCACTAAACAGGGACATAGAATCATTGAAATTGGTTGTGTAGAAATTCTAAATCGGCGGGTTACTAAACAACAATATCATCAATATATTCAGCCTGATCGAAAAATTGATATTGAAGCCCAAAGAGTTCATGGAATTACTAATGAATTTTTGCAAGATAAACCCCGATTTGCAGATATTATGCAATCATTTATAAAGTTCATTCAAGGAACAGAATTAATTATTCATAATGCACCTTTTGATGTGGGATTTATTAATAATGAATTACGCCTGTTTAAAAAAAAGCAACCATTGCTTGAAGAATACGTACAGATTAAAGATACCTTAGCTTTAGCGAAAAAATTGCATCCAGGGCAAAAAAATAATTTAGATGCTTTATGTAAACGTTATTATATAAATAATTTTAGTCGAAAGTTACATGGGGCGTTATTAGATGCCGAAATTTTAGCTGAAGTTTATTTAGCTATGACAGGTGGGCAAGTTAGCTTATTGTCTAAAAAAGAATCCGTTAAATATGATCAAAATACTATTAAACGTATTTCAGCCGATAGAAAACCGTTGTCTATGATCAAACCTAACGAGGAAGAATTAGTTGCCCACACGCGATTTATTAAAAAAATTGATCAAGTTAGTGATGGTAAATGTTTATGGCATAATTTATAGTTGTATAATTACCTTTTAAAAAAATAATTAGGAAAAAAAATAAAAATGTACTACCCCAAATAGTTATTTATAACAAATAAAATTATTATTGAAACCTTCTTATAGCACAATACTTTATAAAAAAATTTATGTTTATCAAACATATAAATCAATTTATTTCTAAAATATCAGGAAAAATTTCTCATATTAGAGTTATTCTTATTGTTCCGTTTATAATTCAAATTTTATTAGCAGTGGGATTAACTGGCTATTTATCATTTCGTAATGGACAAGAAGCTATTAATGATTTAGCTAATCAATTGCATAGCGAAATTACTGCTAGAATTGAACAATATATTAACACTTATCTCAATATTCCCTCGCTAGTGGTAAATATAAACGCTAACGCAATTTCTAATGGTCAATTAGATACCAATAATTTAAGATCTTGGTTACCTTATCTTATTAAACAAAGCCAAATATTTAATGAATTAAGTTACATTTATTATGGTGATAACGAACAAGGAAATTATATTGCTTTACAACGCTTGGATAAAAGCAAATTAGCTTATAACATTAAAGATAAAGAAACTGATGGTTTGATGCAAGATTTTCATTTGGATGAAAACAATAATTCCATAGATTTACACAATCCAACTAACTACGACCCCCGTATTCGCCCTTGGTATCAAACCGCAGTTAAAGCAGATAAAGCTGTTTGGACTGATATTTACGAATTTATTGGTTCCAAAAATACTGAACAATTAGGTATGAGTTTTGTCTATCCGTATAAACAAAATGGTAATTTAAAAGGTGTTTTAGGTTCAGATTTTACTTTAACCCGCATTAGTGATTTCTTACGCAGTTTAAAAATTGGTCGAACTGGAAAAACTTTTATTGTCGAACGTTCTGGATTATTAGTCGGCGGTTCTTTTCCCTACCCTTCATTTGATAAAAATAAACAGCGTCTAAAAGCTTTTGACGTAGATGACCCCTTAATTCGAGCAACTGCTAAATATTTAAATCACCATTATCATGGTTTTTCTCAGATAACACGTAATGGGCAAATATACTTTGATTTTCAAGATGAAAGACAATTAATTCATGTTTCCCCTTTTCACAATGATTTCGATTTGGATTGGCTGATTGTGGTAGTTGTTCCTGAAGCAGATTTCTTAGAACGCATTCAAGAAAATACTTATAATACTTTAATTTTAACTTTTATAGCTTTGATATTGGCAACAATTATTGGGATAATAACTTCCAAATGGATTGTGCAACCTATTTTACAACTTAATTTAGCGGCTAAAAAATTATCTAATGGTGATTGGAATCAAAGTTTACAAGAAGAACGTTCTGATGAATTAGGTGAACTTGCCGGTTCGTTTAATAGTATGGCAAAGCAGCTAAAAACCTCCTTTCAAAAGTTAGAAAAACAAAATACCGAATTGCAACGTTTAGATAAACTGAAAAATGAATTTCTTGCCAATACTTCGCATGAATTACGTACTCCACTCAATGGTATTATTGGAATTGCTGATTCCTTGTTAGATGGGGCGGCAGGTCCCTTACCAGATAATACCTGTACTAATTTAACCATGATTGTACTCAGTGGGCGACGTTTAGCTAATTTAGTTAATAATATTCTTGATTTTTCCAAATTACGCCATAAAAATATTGATTTACAATTAAGACCAGTTGGGATGCGAGAAATAGTAGAAGTGGTTTTAGCATTAAGTAAACCATTAGTTAGTAAAAGAGATCTAAAATTTATCAATAAGATTTCTGCTGATTTACCACCAGTTAATGCCGATGAAAATCGATTACAACAAATTTTACATAATTTAATTAGCAATGCGATTAAATTTACTGATAGTGGCATAATTGAAATTTCAGCAGAATTAAAAGATAATATGCTTGAAACCAGTATTTTTGACACAGGAATTGGTATTCCTACGGATAAATTGGAATCTATTTTTAAATCTTTTGAGCAAGCTGATGGTTCAACTGCTAGGATTTACGGCGGAACTGGTTTAGGTTTAGCTGTTACTAAAAAACTGGTTGAATTACATAAAGGAAAAATTCATGTTGCTTCTGAAATCAATGTTGGTTCACGTTTTATCTTTACTTTGCCCATTGCTAAAGAAACCGAAATTGCTACTAATCTTACCGAATCTACTTTAAATTATGCGCCAATAACATTAGGTTCGCTTACCGCTGGAATCAAAAATAATATTACTGTTGATAGCAAAAATTCTTGTTTTAAAATATTAATTGTCGATGATGAAATAATTAACTTACAAGTTTTAATCAATCATTTAGCTTTAGAAAATTATTCGATTTCACAAGCAACAAATGGTATAGATGCTTTAGAACAAATTAAAAATGGCTATCTTCCAGACCTAATTTTATTAGATGTAATGATGCCGAAAATGACTGGTTATGAAGTTTGTCGCCGATTACGAGAACAATTTCCTCTTAATGAATTACCCATTTTAATGTTGACCGCTAAAAATCAAATTGAAGATTTAGTTGTAGGTTTAGAATCAGGAGCAAATGATTATTTAGCTAAACCGGTGTCGAAAAATGAGTTAATTGTACGTATTAAAATGCATCTGCAATTATCAAAATTAAATATGGCTTATAGCAGGTTTGTGCCACGACAATTTTTGCAATATTTAAATAAAGAAAGTATTGTTGATGTCCAATTAGGTGATCAAGTAGAGAAAGAAATGTCAATTTTATTTTCAGATATTCGTTCGTTTACAAGTATATCAGAAAATATGAGTCCAGAAGACAACTTTAAATTTATTAATAGTTATTTGAGTTGCATGGAACCAATTATTATAAAATATGATGGTTTTATTGATAAATATATTGGTGATGCTATTATGGCTTTATTTGGTGGTAATGCAGATAGTGCGGTTACAGCAGGTATTAAAATGCTAAAACAATTAGAAATATATAATCAGGAACAAAGCGGATTATTGCCACCTATTCGCATCGGTATTGGGATAAATACTGGTTTATTAATGCTTGGAACTGTGGGTGGGCATCAACGAATGGATGGGACGGTTATTAGTGATTCAGTTAATTTAGCTTCTCGTATTGAAGGATTGACCAAAAATTATGGTGTTCCACTTTTAATTAGTCATCAAACTTATAGTCGTTTAGAAAATCCAAATAGTTACGCAATCCGTATGATTGATAAAGTTAAGGTCAAAGGTAAATCTCAATCCGTTACAGTTTACGAAGTATTTGATGCCGATGTTGCGGCAAATAAAGCTGGTAAATTAGCTACTTTAGACATATTTAATCAAGCATTATCTTATTACGAACAAAATAATTATATTCAAGCAGCTAAATTATTTAAAAGCTGTTTAGATAAAAATAGTTTAGATACCGTAGCTCATATTTATTTAAAACATTGTCAACAAACGAATGCGTAATAATGAATGATGATGTCTTCTTTATTTTAAATTTTAATCAGTGATTTATACCTAAACTATTTCCCTAACAGAAAAAATGACCCAATTTCTTAGCATCCATCCTGAAAATCCTCAACTACGATTAATTAGCCAAGTTGTTGCAATATTACAAACTGGCGGTTTAATTATTTATCCAACTGATTCTAGTTATGCTATTGGTTGTCGTATTGGTGATAAAACTGCAATGGAAAAAATAAGCCAAATTCGTCAAACCGATAAAAATCATAATTTTACCTTAGTTTGCAAAGATTTGTCGGAAATTGGTACTTATGCTAAAGTTGATAATTCATCTTTTCGGATGATGAAAGCTTTAACTCCAGGGGCTTACACTTTTATATTAAAAGCAAGTCATGAAGTTCCACGCCGTTTGCAAAACCCCAAGCGGAAAACAATTGGTTTGCGTGTTCCAAATCATAATATCGTACAAGCAATATTAGAGGAATTAGGTGAACCGATTATGAGTTCTACGCTGATTTTGCCTAACAAAGAAATACCAGAAACTGAACCCGAAGTTATTAGAAATAAATTAGGTAAACAAGTTGATTTAATTATAGATGGTGAATATTGTGGAGTTGAACCAACAACTGTAGTCGATATGATGTCTGAACCACCTATAATTTTAAGATATGGAAAAGGTGATGTCAAAGTATTTAAAATTTAGAATGTTTTTAAATCAAATCTGAAAAAATAGGAAAAATTTTATGAATAATAAATATTTTCGGGATGTTCACTTAAATTTGGAGATTAAATTACAGAGCATTTACGGAATGCATTCCTAAGATTGGGAACAAGGAAAGATTGATTTACTTATTTATAAGGTAATTTATTAAAAATGGAAATTGTTTCAAAACTTCATCAACTACCAGAAAATTCACAAAAAAAAGTATTGAATTATATTGAGTTTCTTATAAACGCAGATTCACAAACTAATAATTCAATCCCGATAAAAAAATTAGACCCATTTACTCATTCAACTCCAATTGAATATCAAACTAATGAAAATTTAACAGATGTAAAGCCATTTGCTCAAATAAAAGATAGTGCTAAATATGGTAAAGAATTAAGAGAAAAAGCTTGGAATAGGAAATGAATAAACCTCTATTATGTGATAGAGGTGTTATCATTGATTTTATTATCCATCGCTTAGAAATCAATCAAGATATTTTAGATACTGCGACATATTTAGTTAAAAAATATTCATTATCTGTAACTATTTACCAAGTTAATAAATACATATAAAATGTAGGATGCTG
>JAGLFE010000126.1 GCA_023144675.1 Thiomargarita sp.
CTACATTTTTACTTAATTTTATACGTATTTCTTAACTTGGTAGTTACTAAAAATGGAAAATATCAATAAAGAAGTTTTACAAAGTAGTAAATTTACAGATTTTTATGCTTGGACACAAAAAACTTCACAATTGTTATTGGATGGTAATTACCATCAAGTCGATATGCAAATGCTAGTAGAGGAAATTAAAGCTATGGGAGCAAGTGAACGGCGTGAATTGATTAACCGATTGGCAGTACTAATAATGCATCTTTTAAAGTGGCAATATCAATCTGGTCTTCGCTCACGTAGTTGGAAATTAACTATTATAGAGCAACGTCGAGAAATTCAAGAGTTATTAGAAGATAGTCCGAGTCTTAATGCTAAATTATGTGATAAATTTCCTCTAGCATATAATAAAGCAATTCTTAAAACTGAGAAAGAAACCAATTTGCCACGTAAAACTTTTTCTCAAAATTGTCCTTATACACTGAAACAAGTATTAGATGAACAATTTTATCCAACAGATTATTAGCGAAGAACTTGCGTAAATCAAATGGCAAAGAAAATACTTTTAAAATGAAAATATTGTCAAAAATAATAATAAAATTATTAAAATATAATAAAGTAAATCTTGTAATGTCTGATATAGCCCCCAATATCAAGTGGCATAAAAACAGTTGATCAATCCAATTTAAACAATCATCTGAAATTTATGTAGTAGCTAAATAATTATTAAAAATGAAATATAAAACATCTTGTAAATTTACTTTTTAAGTAAAAAAAATAATTTAATTAAATTTAAGCGATAAATTATTATAATTTTATTAGGCAAATTTATTAAATTAAGATATAATGTTATTAAATTAAATTCATAAAATATTAAAGAGGCATAATTTAAAGTGAATGATATAGCAAAAAATCTGCTACTATGGGTCGTCATTGCGCTAGTTTTAATGATGGTATTTAATAGTTTTGGACCTCAAAACAGTAAATCTCCGGAACAAATAGAATATTCAAAATTTATTCACAATATTCGTCAAGGACAAATACGAGAAGTTACCATTGAAAATCAAAATATTAAAGGTATTATGCTGAATGGTGAACATTTTGCAACTTATAATCCTGGCGATGATGGGCTAATTAATGATTTATTAAAATATAATGTAAAAATTATTGCCAAACCACCAGAGCAACAATCTTTATTGATGCATATTTTCATCAATTGGTTTCCCATGTTGCTATTATTTGGCTTACTTATTTTCTTTATGCGCCAGATGCAAAGTGGTGGTCGTGGAGCTTTGTCCTTTGGTAGAAGTCGGGCGCGCATGATTGAAGAAGACCAAATTAAAATTACTTTCAATGATGTTGCGGGTGTAGATGAAGCCAAAGATGAATTAATGGAATTGGTTGAATTCTTACGCGAACCAGCTAAATTTCAAAATTTAGGCGGAAAAATTCCATGCGGAGTATTAATGGTGGGTTCTCCTGGAACGGGTAAAACTTTATTAGCTAAAGCCATTGCTGGGGAAGCGAAAGTACCTTTTTTCACCATTTCAGGTTCTGATTTTGTAGAAATGTTTGTTGGAGTTGGGGCATCACGAGTACGTGATATGTTTGAACAATCTAAACGTCATGCGCCTTGCATTATTTTCATTGATGAAATTGATGCGGTAGGTCGTCATCGTGGAGCTGGTTTAGGTGGTGGGCATGATGAAAGAGAACAAACGTTAAATCAATTATTAGTTGAAATGGATGGTTTTGAAGGCAATGAAGGCGTAATTGTAATTGCTGCAACTAACCGCCCTGATGTATTAGACCCAGCTTTATTACGTCCAGGTCGATTTGACCGCCAAGTTTTCGTGCCTTTACCCGATGTTCGAGGACGTGAGCAAATTCTTAAAGTTCATATGCGCAAAGTACCATTTTCTGATAATGTAAAACCAAGTATTATTGCCAGAGGTACTCCTGGATTTTCAGGAGCTGATTTAGCTAATTTGATTAATGAAGCAGCTTTATTTGCTGCTCGTGGCAACAAACGTTTAGTTGAAATGGCAGAATTTGAAAAAGCCAAAGACAAAATTATGATGGGTACTGAACGTAGATCAATGGTTATGTCAGAAGAAGAGAAGAAATTAACTGCTTATCATGAAGCTGGTCATGCAATTGTGGGACGGTTAGTGCCAAAACATGATCCTGTTTATAAAGTTACGATTATTCCAAGAGGGCGTGCTTTAGGTGTTACCATGTTTTTGCCTGAAACAGACCGATTGAGTTTTAGCAAAGAATTTTTGGAAAGCCAATTATCTAGTATTTTTGGTGGACGTATCGCTGAAGAACTTATTTTTGGTGCTGAGGCGATTACAACAGGGGCTACTAATGATATTCAAAGAGCGACAGAGATTGCTCGGAATATGGTTACTAAATGGGGTTTATCACAAAAACTGGGTCCTTTGACTTATGGTGAAGATGATAGCGAGGTCTTTTTAGGACATAGTGTAACTAGACATAAAATGCTTTCTGATGATACGGCAAGTTTAATTGATGAAGAAATACGTTCTGTTATTGATAGGAATTATCAACGGGCTGAACATTTATTGAAGGAAAATACCAAGATTTTGCATTGTATGGCTGAAGCTTTGCTCAAATATGAAACTATTGAAAGTAAACAAATAGATGATTTAATGGCAGGAAAAGAGCCAAGAGAACCCAAAGATTGGAATGAGAATGATTCCGATAAAAAAGATGATTTCGGTAAAAAAGACGATTCTGATAAAAAAGATGATTCCGATAAAAAAATATCTTCTATTAAGCCTGTAGATGCTAAAGTTGAAGGACCTGCCAGTTCTAATTAGTTAAGTTAAAAAACTTTTTGTTTTATATTATAGCAAAACAAGGATAATTTGATTATGGAAGTGTAATCAAACAAATTTTTATACAATAGTTTTGCTATAACTGCCGTCCTCTACCAAATTAAAAATTAATACCCATTCTTGACAATACACTATAAATGATGTAAACTCTGTATATGAAAAAATGGAACATTATTTACTATGAAGATAATGAGAATAATTGCCCATTTTTAGATTTTTATTCTAAATTAAGTGTAAATAATGAAAAAGCCAAAGTGATGAGTTGGCTGGAACAATTAGAAATCAATGGTCCAACACTACCTAGACCTTATGCAGATTTATTACGAGATGGTATTCATGAATTAAGAATAAAACTAACAGGGGATCAACATAGAATTTTATATTTTCTTCTGCTATGGTGATTTTATAATTCTTACTCATGAATTTACTAAAAAAACAAAAAAAGTGCCTGAGAAAGAAATTGAAAAAGCAATTAAGATTCGGAATGACTTTAAATCAAGATTTTCTGAGGAAAAACTAAGAAAGGAATTGCAATGAAAACATTTAAAAACCATTTAAAAGTAGAACTTAAGAATCCTGAATTTAAAAACAAATTTTTAAAGCAAAAACAAATTTTAAAGCTTGGTGAGAAAATTAAAAATGCACGGATTAAAAATGGATATACTCAGGCACAGTTATCTGAAATAGCACACATTACTCAACAACAACTTTCAAAAGTTGAACATGGTATTAATTACAATATTGATACAATGCTTAAAGTGTTAAACGCTTTAAAAATTGAACTTTCATTTAGTCAACATTTATAATTTAAATGAACTTATTAACTCACTTTTAAAGAAGGATATTGAAACTAGCAAGTTAAAATATAATAGAGTTAGTAATGTCTATATTTAAACACAATCTAAGTAGCATATTACTACCCCAATGTTAGAAAAAAAAATGCACACCATAGAACAATTTGATTTATCAATATTACCAAAAAAAGCACAAGATGAACTTTATGATTTTATTTGTTTCTCAAACAACGTTACAAAATAAAACCAATAGAACAATATAAAGCGCTTGTGGACTTACTAGAATTCTCCAAACAGAGGGCATTCTGATATCAACATCAGAAAGCTTATCGACCAAACACATGATGTAAAACTATAAATGCCAATTAAGAATTAAAAATATAAAATATGTTAAATTTATTGTAAATTTTAATTGCATTTATTCACATTCATAATTATCTTTTTTCACACTCAAAAACCAAAGGAAATTATATGGCAAACCCTGAACTTGTTAGTAAATTAGAAGGATTTTTTGGAGAAACTATCCAACAAATGGATCGTCAATTTACTTCTCACGAGTTTTTCTTAAAATTATTGCGGGCGCATCAAGTAGATTATGTAGCTGCTCTAGCTTCTTATTCTGACAAAAATGCACCTTTTAAAGACTTGCATTATGAAATTGCTAATCGTTTGCACAAATTAGAAGGTAAATCCATTACTGCACGGGAAAAAAATTATCCAAGCCAAGATATTTTTGGTATTGCCTCAACTACCATTTTGTGGCGTAAATTGTAAAATATGTTAAATATCCCCTCTACTACCCAAGTTATGGGGATTATTAATGTTACACCTGATTCTTTTTCTGATGGCGGGAAATTTTTTTCTACCGAACAGGCTTTAAATCAAGCTCGTTTGATGATTGGAGAAGGAGTAGATATTATTGATGTGGGGGGGGAATCTACCCGTCCTGGTGCAAAAGCTATTTCAGTACAGGAAGAATTAGATCGAGTCATTCCTGTATTGGAAAAAATTCGAGCCGAATCGGTTATTAAATTATCTATTGATACTAGTAAAGCACAGGTAATACATCATGCTATCCAAGCTGGTGCCAATATTGTTAATGATGTAACCGCTTTACAAGGCGAAAATAGTTTAGCAACCATAGCC
Organism: Thiomargarita sp.; assembly: GCA_023144675.1. Classification (GTDB taxonomy): domain Bacteria; phylum Pseudomonadota; class Gammaproteobacteria; order Beggiatoales; family Beggiatoaceae; genus JAGLFE01. Next base: position 4,793 of record JAGLFE010000126.1, read on the forward strand.
CAGTCCAATGTTCAAGTTTGTCTAATGCATATGCAAGGCAAACCACGCTCCATGCAGCAAAATCCGCATTATAATAATCTAATTGAAGAAATCAGCCAATTTTTATCCCAACGCATCCAAATTTGTCTAAATGCTGGCATTAAGCAAAATAATTTAATTATTGACCCAGGTTTTGGTTTTGGGAAAACTTTAGAACATAATTTGCTGTTGATGAAAAATTTGCAATTATTTACTAAATTAAATTGCCCTATTTTAGTCGGTGTATCTCGTAAGTCAATGGTTGGGACAATACTTAATAAACCGGTAGCAGAACGTTTATATGGTAGTTTGGCTTTAGCGGTTTTAGCTGTTACTCAAGGTGCAAATATTATTCGTACCCATGATGTAACTGCAACGGTTGATGCGTTGAAGGTAGTACGTGCGGTTATAGATGGTTAATTAGAATTGTAATTGCTCACTCCCCTTGT
>JAGLFE010000127.1 GCA_023144675.1 Thiomargarita sp.
CAATATTTTGATGAAATAATTACCAATGATATTGTGTTTTTTACCAAAGAATTTCAGAAAAAATTTATTGATGAACGGTGTTAAATCATATTATTTTATAAAATATTTTCAAAACATCTAATATTTCCATTCATATCGCATTAATTCCATAAAATTTATTATGATTATCATAACCAAAGAAAATTTTTTCCTTTCTTTATTATTTAGCTTTTTAGCCTTTTTGATTGGTTTTTCATTGAACAATAACAATCATCACCATAATCAATCGCCATCACTTTATTCACATGACAATTCCAGCTTTAAATGGAAAATGGTAACAACTTGGCCACCTAATTTTCCTATTTTTCAAACAGGCGTGGAACAATTAGCTAAAGAAATTGAAATTATGAGTGCTGGGCAATTGAAAATACAAGTTTTTGCTGGTGGTGAATTAGTTCCAGCCTTAGAAACTTTTGGTGCAGTATCTCAAGGTACAGTGGAAATGGGGCATGGAGCTTCTTATTATTGGGCGGGAAAAGTGCCAGCGGCGCAATTTATGAGTGCAGTTCCTTTTGGTATGACAGCAAAGGGCATGAATGCTTGGCTATATTACGGTGGCGGGCTAGAATTATGGCGGGAATTATATGAACCGTTTAATTTAATTCCCTTTCCAGCTGGTAATTCAGGGGTGCAAATGGGTGGTTGGTTTAATAAAAAAATTAACAGCGTTGAGGACTTAAAAGGTTTGAAAATGCGGATTCCTGGTTTAGGCGGCAAAGTATTAGCTAAAGCTGGTGGCATGCCGAAATTACTAGCAGGCGGAGAAGTTTACACCGCTTTAGAACGGGGCAATATTGATGCTACCGAATGGGCAGGTCCATTTCATGATAAGCGGTTGGGATTATATCGTGCTGCTAAATATTATTACTATCCTGGCTGGCATGAACCTGGTACAACTTTAGAACTTATTATCAACAAACAAGCTTGGGAAAAATTACCCGTTCATTTACAAAAAATAGTTGAAATAGCGACTAAATCAATTAACTTACAAATTTTATCTCAGTTTGAAGCTTTAAATGTTCAAGCTTTAAAAGAGTTAAAGCAAAAATATCGGGTTAAAGTGCTACCTTTTCCCACCGATGTAATTAATCAATTAAGGCAATTGACTTTAGAAACCTTAACTGAAGAAGCT
>JAGLFE010000128.1 GCA_023144675.1 Thiomargarita sp.
TCAGCGTCTAAAGAAAGTTCATCGTCGCTAGAATCATCTAAATCTAAGGACAACTCATCGTCAGTATCTAAAGAAAGTTCATCATCGCTAGAATCATCCAAATCTAAGGACAACTCATCGTCAGCGTCTAAAGAAAGTTCATCGTCGCTAGAATCATCCAAATCCAAGGACAACTCATCATCTAATGAAAGCTCATCGTCGCTAGAATCATCCAAAGACAAATCATCGTCTGAATCTAAAGAAAGTTCATCATCGCTAGAATCATCTAAATCCAAAGAAAGTTCGCCATCATCAGCATCGTCCAATGAAAAATCATCGTCGGCATCTAATGAAATTTCATCCATATCTAATTCAGGTTCTTCTTCGCCTAAATTTAAATCTAGCTCATTTTCTACACCTAACTCATCTTCATCACTACTTAAAGCGACGGCGGTAACTGCACCAGCCGCAACAACTGCACCAGTAGCTACAGCTACTTTAGCAATATTAGAATCGCCTTCAAATATTTCCCTATCAGTTGCTAATTTTTTCCAAAGTTCTAAAGCTTGATCCCATTCCGAACCCTGACCATTTACTTTATCATATAAGGTTTTAGCATGAATTTCAAATTTTTCAACATTTTCGGTTTTAGCATAAATTTCTAACAACTTCAAATCATAAGGATTATGCTGTGGATATTTTTCAATTGCCGATATTAATAACTCTTCCGCTTGAGAAAAACGTTCATAAGCTATATATACGTCAACTTCTTCAAGTAATTCCTCATCATACTTAGAATCAATATTATCTACTGGTTCATCCTGATCATCTTCAGTTGGTTCTATTTCATCTTCTATTGTATCTTCATGCTCATAATCAAGATCATTAACCTCAACTTTTAAACGCTCTAATTCTTCCGAAGTATCTTCTTTAGAAAGTTCACGTGTATACTTAGATTTAGCAGGTTCATTACTTCCGCGACTCTTTATAAAAAATCCAGCTAAAAATAGTAATATTAATGCACCTGTTCCCCCACCTATAGTCAACCAGCCTCCTGGGACAATTTTAGTAATGTTCGTAACAGAATTAGTTATTGATGTTACTAAATCCGCTTCTTCAGGTTTTTCATTGATAGTAATATTACTTACTGGCATAGTGCTTCCAGCATTATCGACTTCAGAATTATTTGTAGCTACACTAATTGTTTTATTATCTGTTGTTTCCACAGATATTTCTTCATTATTATCAATTGGTAATTTTGCAATTTCATTATTATCAATATTTTCTGAAGTTTTAGTAACTGGTTCTGCACCTGTTACCATATCTGGAGATATAATTACATTGCTTTTTGGATTTAAAGTAACATCTTTTATAGGTTTATTTTGGTTTGAAGCATTTATTTTCTTAGCCAAAGCAAGTTCTTTTTTAAGCCGATTTTTTTCTTTAGATTGCATATCCAATTGTCTTTGTAACTGTGCCATTTTTTGACTTTGAATTGTAAGTGTTGAACCTAAATCTGCCACTTCTTTTATCAATACAGCTAACTTTGAATCTAAATCTCCCTCTAAACCTGATATTCCTTTTAACTCGTCATTTTCAGATTTCAGGTTACTATTATTACCTTCAAGAGTGGTTACTTGTTCTTGTAGAGAGGTAATTTGGTGTTGTAATTTTTTTAATTGTGGAGAATTAGCCCTAGTTTGAGAAACACGTTGTCCATTATTTTCCTGTTCATTATTATAAGCTGGAGTTAATATTACTTTTCGGGTTAATTCTCTTTTAGTGGGTTGAGTTTTTGCTTTATTACTACGTGTTACTGGAGCCTCGGAAGTGGTTTTATTAACAATAGCAGGTTCAATCGTATCTCTTTGTTGTATTGGTGAATCCCATTCAGGTACTTGTATAATTTTTCCTCGTTTGATTAAATTTCGATTACCTCTAATAAAGGCATTTGGATTAGCATAATAAATTTTATCCATTTGCTGTTGCAAAGAAACATTTTCAGAACGAGTACGTTTAGCTATTGCCCATAATGTATCATTCTTTACAACTGTATATTTACCTTTTTTTCGCACAGACGTTCTTTTGGAACTTTTGGCAGTGGTTCTTTTTGGAGTTTTACTCTTTGTTACTTTTTCTGGTTTTCTGACTTGACTAATTATTGGAGATATTGGTTGACGAGTTAATACTTCATTAGTTTTATATATTATTGGGTCCAGTAAAATTGTATATTCACGTAAAATACGTCCTCCTACCCATTGCACTTCAATAAGAAAGTGTAAATAAGGTTCTTGTATTGATTGCTGACTTGTTATATTAATAACCGCTGTGGTATCACTTTTAGGTTTAATTTTAAATTCAACTTTAGTTAATTCATAAGCGCGATCTATACCTGCACGCTGAAAAGCTTTAGGTGAAGCAAGCGTAACTTTAACTGTAGAAACACCACCATTTGGAATAGCTAAAATATTTATAGTTGCATTTAATGGTTGACCAAGATTTGAATTAACTTGAATATTACTTAATCCAAGTGCATATAATGACTGACTAAAAAACATTGCTGTCAGCACAAATATTAGTTTAAAAATTTTCATAATTTAGCCTCTTTAAAAATAGATAAGAATTTATAAAAAAATTGTTTTAGTGAGTTTGTTTTTAAATATATAATTTATAAGATTAATTATCTTTGCCATCTTTCGGCATTGCTATTTCTTTCAATAGTAAGTTTTTTCCAATTCATATTTATGGTTCTCCATAGTTAATTTAAAAAAATTACACAATTATTATTGTCAATAAATCAATATTCATTGTGCTATTTACAAGTATTTTTCGACTATTTCAGATACAATTACTTAACTAAATTTTTGATAGTTTTAATGGATAAACCTGTTATTTTCGCTATCATTTTAACTTCAATACCTTCTTGTTTCATTTTGTTAGCGAGTTCATAACTTTTTTTCTTTTCTCCTCTCTCAATTCCTTTCTCAATTCCAATTTCATAAGAAGGCAAATCTTCATATCTGAGTGTACTTAACATTTCTTGCTCCTTAACGATGTCTTTTAAATCGCGGTTGGTTGATAGTTCTTCTAACATTAGCATATATTTTCTAAATGCTTTTATATCATCTTTGGTATATTCTTGCAGTTTGTTAATGATATACTCTACTATTTGACGCGGGTTTTTGCCTTTAAAATCACAGAGAATTGCTAAAATTAACGCATCTGGTTTATCTTGTTGTAAAAAATAGTTACAATCAAGAGTTTTCATATCCGTAATAGTGTAATTATAGTCTAAATTAGTATTTTTGACATAATTTTGCATATACATTTTTTTTTTGCCGATATATATAACATATTGTTTTATCTTATATTTCGGGGCGATTAAGCTAATATCAGATAAATATCTTAACATTCGATATTGCATTTTATAATCGTTATCATTTTGGATTTCTAAATGCAAGATAAATTTGTTATCAATTTTGGCGACTATATCGGCACGGCGACTTTCTATCCTCTCAAATTCTATGTCTAGTAATTCTATTTGGTCAATTTCAAAATGCAGAATATATTTCGATATATCTTTGATGATATTTTTTAAAATATCTTTGGATATGGTATCTTTTTTCAAAATTTTTCTCTATTTAATTTTCTCACATTTTATATTCCCTTAAAGTTAATATAATAATTACTTAACTAAATTCTTGATAGTTTTAATGGATAAACCTGTTATTTTCGCTATAATTTTAACTTCAATACCTTCTTGTATCATTTTGTTAGCAAGTTCATAACTTTTTTTCTTTTCTCCTTTCTCAATTCCTTTTTCAATTCTAATTTCATAAGAAGGCAAATCTTCATATCTGAGTGTACTTAACATTTCTTGCTCCTTAACGATGTCTTTTAAATTACGGTTGGTTGATAGTTCTTCTAACATTAGCATATATTTTTTAAATGCTTTTATATCATCTTTGGTATATTCTTGCAGTTTGTTAATGATATATTCTACTATTTGACGCGGGTTTTTGCCTTTAAAATCACAGAGAATTGCTAAAATTAACGCATCTGGTTTATCTTGTTGCAAAAAATAGTTACAATCAAGAGTTTTCATATCCGTAATAGTGTAATTATAATTTAAATTAGTATTTTTGACATAATTTTGCATATACATTTTTTTTTGCCGATATATATAACATATTGTTTTATCTTATATTTCGGGGCTATTAAGCTAATGTCAGATAAATATCTTAACATTCGATATTGCATTTTATAATCGTTATTATTTTGGATTTCTAAATGCAAGATAAATTTGTTATCAATTTTGGCGACTATATCGGCACGGCGACTTTCTATTCTCTCAAATTCTATGATCTAGTAATTCTATGAGGAACCAAAGGGGGAGAACTCAAATTTTAACGCCACATTGCCTAGCAATTTTTTCTAATACCTCATTTATATTTGTGTTTACTTCATTGTTATTAAACCTAATAATCCTAATACTGTTTTGTTTAAACCATTGTGTTCTTGCCTTATCATAAGCTTGTTGTTTACTATCATAGTGCTGACTACCATCAATTTCTATAGCTAATTGACATTCATAGCAAAAGAAATCTAAGATAAAACGGTATATAGGATGTTGTCTCCGAAATTTTATCCCAAATAACTGTTTTCTGCGTAAATGTTGCCAAAGTTTATTTTCTTATGGAGTTAATGGACGACGTAATTCTCTTGCACGGATTAAAATATTTGGATGAACAACAGTTATTTTTTCATTTGGCATTTTTACCCTCTCCCTAACCCTCTCCCAAAGGGCGAGGGGACATACAAAACCGTCTTCCCCCAGCGAGAAGAATCAAAGGCTTCTCTATTTTTCCTCTTCCAAAGGGCGAAGGAACATAAAAATCCATCTTCCCCCCAGCGGGGGGAATTAAAGGGGGGAGAATCACAATCCCTTAACATGCTCAATATAGCCCTTATAAGTCTCCAACCCCGTAAAATAATATAATTCCTGCCACAGGGCGATAGCTTGTTGATACCTCATTTGAGATTGCTGTTTATCTTGATAAATACCACCCAACTCATAAATACGAAATTGCCAGCCCGTTTTTAAAACTCTCACTTTTCGGATTCGATTCATAGAGTTCTTTACCTAATTGCATTCGTAATTCAAAGAACTCAAGAGCTTTATCGACTTGGCCTAAAGCTTGGTGAATCGAGCCCAATCGACTGTAAAAAATAGCTAAATTTTCTTCAGCATCCCATTGTTTAAAATGTCCCTTAGCTACCTCAATTACCCGCAATGCACTGTCCAATTGCCCAACACTACTATAAAAATCCGCTAGATAAAAATTTAACGATCCAATATCACTATCCAATTTCTTAATTTTTTGCGTTACTGACAAAGCATATTCTTGATACTTCCAAGCTGCTTATAAATTTAATCTTATACAAACTTATTAAATATTATACAAAATAAATTAACTTACTAAGTTAAGTTTATGTTTTTATTAAATATGCTTAAACATAAAATATTATTTTACTTAAAAAAAATGTAATGTTTAAATTATTAGTAAGTTATTAATTTTAAAATACAAATTTTGATATTAATAATAATTAAATCCTTACTAAAAAAAATTAAACATTACAGTTAAATAAATTAAAATAATTAGTAAACTAATATTAGTTAAATTAAATCTTTATTTAAAGTAAATTTAAAATAAAAATAATAGTTTAGATTTACTTTCTCGAAATAACATTAAATAGTTTATATATAATCTTTTATCAAAATTTCTGCAATTTGCACACTATTTAAAGCCGCTCCTTTACGAATATTATCAGAAACCACCCACATATCAAGACCACGTGGATGCGAAATATCTTCACGAATACGTCCAACAAAAGTTGCGTCATTATTAGTTCCTTCCGTAACAGCAGTCGGATAGCCACCATCTTTACGTTCATCCATTAAGGTAACACCTGGAGCATTCATTAATAAATCACGGGCTTGTTCAACTGTAATTTTATCACGAGTTTCAAGATGGATTGCTTCAGAATGGCTGAAGAAAACAGGTACTCGCACCGTAGTTGGATTAACTAAAATAGATTCATCAGCAAAAATCTTTTGGGTTTCCCAAACCATTTTCATTTCTTCTTTGGTATAACCATTTTCCATAAAAACATCAATATGGGGTAAACAGTTAAATGCGATTTGCTTAGGATAAACTGCTGGTGTTATTTGCTTACCATTTAGTAAAGCCGTGGTTTGCGTTGCTAATTCTTCAATGGCTTCTTTGCCAGTTCCTGAAACTGATTGATAAGTTGCTACATTAATCCGTTCTATGCCCACTGCGTCATAAATAGGTTTCAACGCCACTAGCATTTGAATGGTTGAACAGTTTGGATTGGCAATAATATTACGCGTTTTATATTGCGCAATAGCTTGTGGATTGACTTCAGGCACGACTAAAGGAATATCAGTATCACGGCGAAATTGAGAGGTATTATCAATCACAATACAACCCGCTTCACCAGCCCTAATTGCATGAATAGCGGAAACTGAAGCTCCAGCTGAAAATAAGCCAATTTGTACTTTTGAAAAATCAAATTTCTCTAAGTCTTCTACGACCAAATGTTTTTCTTTAAATTTAATACGTTTGCCAGCAGAACGATGACTTGCTAATGGATATAATTTATTAACTGGAAAGTTGCGCTGTTCCAAAATTGACATCATGGTTTCGCCTACAACTCCAGTTGCGCCTACAACAGCAATATCAAATTGACGAGTCATTTTTTATGTTTGCTCCTAAATTGAGGTATTTATAAAATTAAGACGGTGCTAATTATATAGCCTAGCCCTTATAGTATTGCATAATTTGAATTAAATTGCTTATTAAAATAATTTTATTTATCAACAAAATTGTTTAGTAGGACATTGACAAATTATTTTTTATATGAATAATTAAGGTTAATAAAAGCTTTTAATTTTGAACAGCTAATAATTTTTTTATCTTTAATTCATAATTGGTAAACCATATATAACTTCTAATCATTCTTAATTATTTGATTCTAATTATGTCCTTAATTAAAAATTTGAAAAACATATTTTTCGCTATTTTAACAATTGGTATTATTTTATATATATATTCTAATAGCCAATTATTATCCACCGAAAAATTAAATACATCACCAATACTTTATAGCAAATCTTTTCCACGTGAAATTTATGACAGCAATAATAGGAAACTCCTTATTCCTGAACCGCCACAACGGATTGTGTCGCAAACTTTAAGCACCGATGAAATTTTATTAGCTATTTGCTTACCAGAACGTATTATTGCCGTTAGTTCATTAGCTAAAGATGTTAAACAAAGTATTATTGCTCAACAGGCACAGCAAATTCCGCATCAAGCAAGTAATAATGCCGAACAGATTTTAAATTTAAAGCCTGACCTTATTTTTATAGCTAGTTATAGTCGAGCAGAAATTGTGGAATTACTCCAAATAACAGGAGCACCAGTATTTCAATTTTCTCAATTTAGAAGTATTTCAGATATTGAAAATAATATTAGGATAATAGGTTATATTATTGGTGAAGAACAAAAAGCGGCAGAATTAATTTTACAAATGAAAACTAACATTCAAGTTATTCGCAATCATTTACCTAAAAATAAGCCTGTTTTAAGAGTTATGTTATATAGCCAATGGGGTTATGTTGCTGGTCGTAATACCACTTTTGATGATATGATGCAGATTATTGGTGCAATTAATATTGGTGCTGAACATGGGATAGATGGGCATCTTAAAATTAGCTCAGAACAAATTTTGGCGTGGCAACCTGATGTGATTGTAACTGGAGCAATACTTGGTGAATTTGAAAATGTTAAACAATTTTTGCTAAAAAATCCAGCAATTGCTGCTAGCCAAGCTGCCAAAATGGATAAAATTATTGTTATTGATATTCGCTATCTTAATACTGTTTCTCATTATATGGTAACGGGAATTAAGAATTTAGCGGAAGCTTTATATGGAGTTACAATTGATTATTAGTCGTTATTTATTTCGTGAAGTAATTTTTACCTTATTAGCATTGACCATTTTGCTATTATTAATTTATATTAGTCATCGTTTCATGTCGTATTTAGTGCAAGCTTCTGTAGGCAATTTACCAGCGCAATTTATTCTACAATTATTGGGATTACGGCTACTTAGCGACCTTACACTTATTTTACCATTAAGTTTTTTTCTAGCATTATTACTGGCTTTAGGGCGATTATATAAAGATAATGAAATTACTGCTATGGCGGCTTGTGGAATTCCAGTTCCAATTTTAAGTATTGTGAGTTTAGCTACAATTTTTGCCATATTTATTGCCATATTATCTTTGGTGGCTGGACCTTGGGCAGAAAAACAACGTGGTATTTTAGAAGTACAATTAAGCACCGTTGCCGAAGTAGGAGGCATAGCCGCTGGTCGTTTTAAGGAATTTAATCATGGTAAAGGTATTTTTTATGTAAAGGATATTGATGCTGAAAAAAATATTATGTCTGATTTATTTATCCAACTAAATTTAGAACATAAACAAGTTATTATGGTAGCTAAACGTGGTTATCAAATAGTGCAAAATGGTGAATTATTTATTGTGCTTATGAATGGAAATCGCTATGAACGACAAAAAGAACATTTAAATTACACTATTACCCAATTTTCCGAGCATCGAATTAGAGTTCCGAGACGTTTAAATCAATATAAAGGCGAAGATATTGAAGGTTTTACTACTCAAAAATTATGGTTTTCTGAAGAACTAGCTTTACAAGCAGAATTACAATGGCGAATATCTTTACCGTTATCAGTAATTTTACTGGCTATATTAGCCGTACCGCTATCGCATACTAATCCTCGACAAGGACAATATTCTAAAATATTACTCGGTATTCTAACTTATTTGATTTATAATAATTTGCTAAATGTGGCAAAAAAATGGATTGAGCGAGGAGATATTCCGCCGATTATAGGAATATGGTGGGTGCATTTTATTTTAATAGCGATTATTTTGGTTTTATTCCATTTAGCCTTTTTTAAGGAGTTATTTTATCGGGGATTTAATTTGATTTATTCGCTATTTTTATGGTGTTTTGAGACCTTAAAAAAGCAAATTAGTATGATGCGATAAATAATATCTTTGGTAGTCCTGAACAAAGTAGTGATGGTCTCAAAAAACCTGTCAGGTATCAAAGACCTAACAGGTTTAGCACTACCATATCTTTTAATACAATAATTATTATCAACTAATCTTTTACCAAAGGAGAATTATGGGTAAATCAACTGGATTTATGGAAATCTCACGGCGTGATCGGTCTTATGCTCCAATTGCAGATCGTATAAAAAATTATCAAGAGTTTGTAATTCCTTTAATATTATCGGAAGTTAGTGAACAAGGGGCGCGTTGCATGGATTGTGGTATTCCATATTGCCATAACGGTTGCCCAATTCATAATATTATTCCTGATTGGAATGACCTTGTTTATCGTGGCAAATGGCGTGAAGCTTTAGATGTTTTGCATTCAACTAATAATTTTCCTGAATTTACTGGTAGAGTTTGCCCAGCCCCCTGTGAATCAGCTTGTACATTGAATTTAAATGATTCGCCAGTTGCGATTAAAACTATTGAATGTGCCATTATTGATAAAGGTTGGGAACAGGGTTGGATTGTGCCACAAGTGCCAACTTATAAAACTGGTAAACAGGTTGCTATTATAGGTTCTGGACCAGCAGGATTGGCTTGCGCTCAACAATTGGCTAGAGCTGGGCATAAAGTGGTTGTTTATGAAAAAAATGATCGGATTGGTGGATTGACTCGTTATGGCATTCCTAATTTCAAAATGAATAAAAATATCATTGATCGGCGGATGGCACAAATGCAAGCGGAAGGTGTGAGTTTTCGACCCAATTCTCATATCGGGGTTAATAAGTCAGCGGTAGAATTATTGGATAACTATGATGCGCTAGTTTTAGCTGGAGGTTCTGAAAAATCTCGGGATTTACCAGCTCCAGGTAGGGAATTAAAGGGCATTCATTTTGCGATGGAGTTTTTGCCACAGCAAACTAAAGTCATATTTGGGGATGATATTACTAAAGCAGAACGTATCGTAGCAACGAATAAACACGTGGTTGTGATTGGAGGCGGTGATACTGGTTCTGATTGTATTGGCACTTCTACTCGCCAAGGAGCTATTTCTGTTACTCAATTAGAAATTTTACCAAAACCACCAGAAAAGGAAGATAAAGCTATGACTTGGCCAAATTGGCCGAATAAATTGCGAACTTCCTCATCTCAAGAAGAAGGTTGTCAACGTGAATGGTCGGTTTCTACCAAGTTTTTTGCAGGTGGAAATGGGCAAGTGGAAAAGTTGAGTTTGGTACGGGTTGATTGGAAACAGGATGAAAGTGGTCGCTGGCAAATGTCAGAAGTTTCTGGTAGTGAATTTGAATTAAAAGCGGATTTAGTTTTATTAGCAATGGGTTTTATGCACCCAATTTATGAGGGAATGTTGGAAGAATTAGGTATTGAATTAGATAATCGGGGCAATGTGAAAGCAAATACGGATAATTATCAAACTTCTTTGAAAAAGGTATTTGCAGCTGGAGATATGCGGCGTGGACAATCTTTAATTGTATGGGCTATACATGAGGGCAGACAAGCGGCTAGGTCTGTGGATGAATATTTAATGGGAACTTCTGAATTGCCTAATTAAAATATAGGATGCTGTTGAGGAACGAAACG
>JAGLFE010000129.1 GCA_023144675.1 Thiomargarita sp.
TTTTTTATTATAAATAATTATATTGCAATTTAATTCAAGATTAATATTTTCTTCCAAATTAAATTTATAAATTAAAAACCAATAATTATGTAGCATGATAATTATCATAATTTTCCTATAAATTCAATGAAATTGTTGTAGTATTGTAATGAGTGTGTGGAACATGGAAAATTTACTTAAATTACCTAAGAATCAATGGATGAAAAAACGATTGAAGATATTATAGCAATTCCTAAAGTAGAGGTTAAGAATATTAATATCAACGGTATTGGTCAATAATAACATAAAAAAAAGTGATGATATATTATAATCACAGTTTATAATGAGAAAGATAAATATGTTAAATATTATGTCAGTTAATCAAGTAAGAGTAAATAACACGAATAAAATCAACTATTTATAAAAAACCGTCTATTAAAAATAGTTGATTTTATTAGTATTTAATTTTTTATGATTTTATTTGTTATTTTTAGCTAATTTTTATTTTTAAATCAATAAGTTATATATTACTTACCTGGAGTGAGCAATTACTCATAATTGATCCAAATTAGCGGAATTTACAACTTTTAAACCAAATATGGATAAAAACAAAATTTTAGTTAAAAAATAGCTACCGTTGCAACCTTACTAAGACCGAATTTACTAAATTCACCAAGTGATTGAGTTGGTTGTAATTCACTAAAAGCAATATAAAGTCTATATATGTGCTGGTTTGATGTACTCTCCAATTCCAGATACGGGCTGTCCAAACTGCTTGCAAACATCTTCGCTTTATACCGTTTAACCTCACCAACTGGTATAGAATTACGTTTTTTCAACCTTCTCAACTTCCCAACCGACATATTGTCTCTAACTCTCGAAACAAACATATATCCTGAAATTAATTGTGGTATTAGCAAAATTTCTGACACTTCACAATAGTCCGATAATCCACCTAACCATTTTAATGCCTGCAACTCAGTCAATCTGCTTAAACTGGAATGAATACGTAAAACCTTGCCTAATCTAACTTTTTTCTGCGGAAAACTTACGCCAATGTCATTAGCTTGCAAATCATACAACGCCTTATGAAATTTAGTATAAACTTTATTCAACAAAACATTTTCTCGCATTTCTGCGTCCGGTTTAATCGTTATATCAATATAATAATCCATAATTAAACTCTAATTTTAGAAACATAAGCTAAACCTTTTTTGCCTAGATAAAAGCTAGAAACGCCAGCATTTTCTATCATGGATCTTATTTCCTTGGCTTTATTTCTATCTATATCAAGTGTGATTTCGAGTTTGCCACTGGCTTTGGTCATTAAATGCTTTATCTTTCCTTCACCCTTCACAAACTCTTCACGAATATAAGGGTTGCCAAAAATTAGCTTTGGCTTACCAGTAGTAAATTTATTCATAAAATCTTTCTTAGTAAAACCTCTTTTGGAGATACCACTTATACCACCTATTTTTGTCTTAGCAGAACTCATATCAAATTTTGAAGATAACCTTTCTAATTGCAAATACAACGATGAACAATAAAAACAAATCGGAACAATTTTATCTTTTGCATTTAAATAGTTAATACCATTGAATTTTTCTTTCAATACCTGCAACGCTTTACTTGCCAACCCATCATTGACAACTGGCTTTTCTTTATTTAATAATTCCAGTTGCGTGATAATTGAGATTGGATCAGTAGCTATTTTTTGGTTTACTCGTGAATCTGAAATAATAAAATCACACAAGTCATTAAAATCAAGAGCTAAAACTCCCCAAAATTCATCAGAATAATCAGAATCAAACATAGGAACATTGGTTTTTATAGCACCAGTAAAAGAATTTTGATCGTTACTACCAGTAATATTTCTAATAAATGTCATATCGTTTGTCAGAATTGGCTTATCATCAAAATGGGTGTACTTTTCATAATCCTTAAAAAAATAATCTACATCCCTTCTTGCCTGATAAAGCTTACGTTGATCGCCAATTAACCTATTCAAAACTCCCATCACAGTGTCAATTGTTATCTCTCTTTGAATAAAGTTTTCTGGTTTTTTAAGGTTGGTCATCGAAGCAATAAATTTACGCCCTTTTTTTGGTAACTCTTCATTATTGCTACCGTCCAAAAATGAGTTCCGCCATGATGATTCATACTCAATAATAATTTTCATGGCATTCTATTTTGCGTAGAAATAATTGGCATAATCAGTTGTATGCTCAGGAGAAATACTGTTTTCATCTCGCTTAATTCGCATCATTTGCTTGCTATCGTTATAATCAATCAATACATCATCAACATACATATAACCTTTAGCTTGACGGATTGATAATTCTTCAATCATAGCCAAAGTATATTCAACAACTGTTTGTATTGCGTCATTATTTAGCAAAATACCATTTTCACCTTCTTCAAAAATAGTACCATTACGGACATAATTGGAATGAAAAGTTGCTTTCGGTTTTAAATTTGATGAAGCAAGTTGTTTGACAAAGTCTTGTACAGCTTGTGCAATCTTTTCACCCTGCCCTTCTTTGATAATCATCGCAGCCCGATCAAATTTCTTATCAAGCGAGATAAATTGTAATTGCTCGATGCTAATTGAACCATAAGAGGTATATTTAGTATCGCCAAAGGTGGTTTTTGAGAAAAATGATGAGCTATCTCGTTCTCCCGCCTGTCCAAACTGCTCAAAATTACCATTACCCAATTTATCAACAAAATCTTCTAGTAATAAAGGGCTAGTACGTTTACACTGAGTCGATGGAACTACATAACCACGTATTAATCCGGTAATTGATGCCAACACATTTTGCATATTCTTACCAGTAGCATAGTGAATATCAAATGCTTGATCTCTAAACAAATGATGGCGGATACAATTTTGGCTAATATAAAGAGGGGTTTTCTTAAAATCTATATCTGTTGCTTCCTTTTTGTACTTATAACCAGTTTCTTCCTTAACCTTACCAGTTAAATTTGTATAACCACGCAACTTCGGCAATGTATGATTATCAACTGTTTTGCCACCATCACCGGTTAAAGTTGTCGGACCATTCCAATTAACCACGCCATGACCCAATGCGGTAATTTTGAAATCCACGCTTTTTATACCTTCTACTTTGCTCATAGTTATTTCTCTTTAAGTTTGTTGATTGAAATAGCTCCAATCGGTTGGTTTTTTCCCATTGCATAAAAAATTGCATAAGAATGTTGTTGTATACTTACTTCATCCAAATCGGCAAATGTATAACTCACATAAATTGGTGTTTCTGGATTTCTTGCTAAATTTAGCAAAATATAACCCTTATATGGTTTCTTTGCATCTTTTTTAATCTGGTGATGTTTTTTAACCATAAATGCTAATAAATCCTTATTGCTATCTTCATAACCTTTAATTTCATCTTCCGATATTGTTAAATAATTATCACCCATACTTTCATCACAAGCATAGTCATTCGGAAACTCTTGTTTGCCATTATCTATGTTCCAAATTGCCATTTGTACAAAGCGATTATTGCCTCTGAGTGAATTACTTTTAATTTTGTGATTTTTTGGTTTATTTGGAAAGTCAACAGGATCAACTATCTTAGCATTCATCCTTTTTACACTAGCTTTTAATATCCTTGCTAAATCTTGCTCTATTGCATCTATACATTCATCATCATTATAAAAATCTTGATAAATTTTATATAGTTGTGAAATATATATAATATTATTACCAACTAACCTAGCTCGTAAAAACTTATTCCACACTCTACTGCTCTCAAAACAATATAATACGTTATGTAAAAACTGACCACAACCGGCTTTTTTATTCAAATTTTTAGGTATTACAGTTTGATACAAATTAGGTTCATTATTCTCACCAAATCTATCCAACCTACCTAAACGCTGTAACCAATTCTCAGCATTAGTATATTCGGTAATCATTCTATCGCAAGTTATATTAAGAGAAGCTTGCACAATCGGTCCAGCTCGTAATATAGCATAATTTCTTACTCCATCTTTTCCAAAATTATCATACACTTTATCAAATAAATCTTTCTTATCAGATTTCTTATATTTGGAATGAATTAATATAGCATTTTCATCAGCTTGATTTTTAATAAAACTCTTTTGAGCAGTAATAGCAAAATTACTAACTACAAAAGTATTATCAGGCTGTTTGGCATAAAGTGGATTGCTTTCATCTTTTTCATCAAAATCATCAAATTTTAGCTCATATTCGCTTTGGTTAAAACTATCAATACCAATAATATTATCTTCTAGTCCCAACAATTCTTTAACAAAATAATAATTCGGAGTTGCCGAAACTAATAAAGTATTGGCATTTTTTTCCTGTAATTTTTTACATTTCACTAATTCAGCAAACAATAAATTAAAAGCTGGCATATTAATATATTCATGGTATTCATCAAATACCACATGTGAATTCATATATTGAACTAGTCCAGTTACTTTATTATGGGTAGTGATTGTGTTGATAACTTGATCAATGGTAGTTAATACAATGTCTCCTGAAAATTCCCCGTTTGATTCAATTTCTTTGCCATTTTGATAAATAAACTTAAATTCTCCAGTACAAATTTCAATTTTAGAATTTGGTAAATATTCAGCACTGGTTAAATCTTTTACTAGACCAAGACATACTTGCACTCTCGGACAAACCCAAATTATTTTTTCAACATCCGTGTTATAAGCCCATTCCAAAGCTATTTTTGTTTTACCACAACCAGCTGGTCCATTCAAAACCCCAACATCAATTTCTTCATCGGTCAAATCTTTGGCTGCTATTTTTTGAGCATTATTTCTCTCGCTATTTGGATATTTATGTTCAAACCCTTGCAAGCAATTTCCAATATTCTGTTTCAGATCACTATCTTGTAGCAAAGCTTTATCAAGCAATTTAACCAATGTTTTTACTTCAATATGAGCATTTAATTCTTCTTTGCTCAATGCTGATACTAACCGGTCGGATGTGATAACAACAGTTCTGGCAATATTATAGTTTGCATTTATACCAATATCTTTTTTATACTCATCAACTTCTTCATTACTAAGAGAATAATCTTTGTATTTTGGCATTAATTCATCTCTTAACGCACCAATAATATCCTTATCAACCGTATTTAATAAACATGTGATTTGCAAATCAGTGCCATAATCAATAGCAATATTATTGCACGTATTGATAAGTTCACGAGTAATGTCGAGAGTTTCATCAATGGAGTAATTTTGTCTGGTATATTTTTTATAAATAGCTTCTAATCCCGTTATTTCCTCTTTACGAATCGGTTTAGCATGATGCCAATAAATTGCATGTCTTATGAGTTTTTTATTCGCCTGATTAATTTTTCTACAACTTTTATCATCTAGCAAATGATAGAGTAACAGCGACAATTCATTATGTCTGGGATATTTTTCAAAAGAAAATTTGCTGGTTTCAATATGTTGTCCATTTTCTGGAATATCGTTAATGAGTTTCTTTTTGCCTAAAATCCACTTTTGAAAATTTGGGTCAATTTTACCAATATCATGTAAACATCCAGCTATGAAAACGGCATCAGCTAATGTATTATTGCCAGTTAATCTCTTGCATAATGAATATGCAACAAAACCCACTGCAAATAAGTGTTGTTCCAAAGGTTGTCGTTTGGTATTGTTGTATAATTTCATTTTTTTAATCACTTACAGCAAAAATAGTATATAATATTTTAAGAGAAAATATAAGTAAAACAACTTTAGTAAGATGAAATAACCGATTATAACCAAAAGAAAGGAAAGCTACAAAAATAAATATGGATAAATTAAAAATAGATGTAGAATTATATCCATACGCTTATCAATATGAAAGAGCTAACGGTTTGGGGTAAGTCAAAGAGGAATAGCATTAGCATTGAAACGTTTAGAAATTAGTTATAAAAAAAAGTTTGGAGCATCCAAAGGCAAACCATAAATAACAGAATATTTTTTGCGATAAAATAAGAGTTTACGAAAAATCAGGAAAAGATATAATTTATATTGACGAAAGTGGTTTTGCCCACGATATACCACTTCGTCATGTTTATGCACCAGTTGGTAAACGTTGTTTTAGCATCACCTAAATTGGCATACTAAAGGTCGTAATAATGTACTTGATAGTGCTTCTTTTCATAAACGAAAGTATATTCAGAATGCTATCTTTAATAATAAACATATGCCTCCTTATTTTTCACAACTTAATCCCATTGAACATAAATGGGCTCAAGCTAAAGCCCTTCATTTAAGTAGTTCTATTAAAATGTAATGTTTTTCTCACGGAAGCATGAGTTTTTAGAAGTTAAATAGCATTACTTATTCAGCACTACCAAACTTCATGAAATAACTATGTTAAATTATTAAAAGCAGCTTTCCCAGGATAAGTTACATTACTTCCTAAAGCTTCTTCTATCCGAATCAACTGATTATATTTAGCAATGCGATCTGAACGTGAAAGTGAACCAGTTTTGATTTGTCCTACCGAAGTAGCAACAGCTAAATCAGCAATAGTGCTATCTTCAGTTTCGCCAGAACGATGGGAAATAACCGCTGTGTAAGAAGCACGTTTTGCCATTTCAATTGCGGCTAAGGTTTCAGTTACAGTCCCAATTTGATTTAACTTAATTAAGATTGAATTAGCGATATTTCTATTAATGCCTTCCTGTAAAATTTTAGTATTAGTAACAAATAAATCATCACCAACTAATTGTATTTTTTTGCCTAAGCGATCAGTTAAAATCTTCCAGCCATCCCAATCATCTTCCGCCATCCCATCTTCAATGGAAATAATCGGATATTTATCAACCCAAGCTGCTAAATAATCAGTAAATTGAGCCGCATCTAATTTTTTACCTTCAGAAGCAATATCATATAAACCATCCCGGTAAAATTCAGAACTGGCTACATCCAAACCTAATGAAATATCATCGCCAGCTTTAAATCCCGCTTTTTCAATCGCTTGCAAAATAATTTCGATAGCAGACTCGTTGGAAGATAAATTAGGTGCAAATCCACCCTCATCTCCGACAGAAGTATTCATACCTTTACTTTTCAACACACTTTTTAACGCATGAAACACTTCCGCTCCATAACGTACTGCTTCAGTCAAAGAAGAAGCACCAATAGGTAAAATCATAAATTCTTGCAAATCTACATTATTATCAGCATGTGCGCCCCCATTAATAATGTTCATCATCGGAACTGGCATTTGCATTGCACCTGCGCCACCTAAATAGCGATAAAGTGGTAAGTCAACTTCCTGAGCAGCAGCTTTAGCAACAGCCATGGAAACTGCCAAGATAGCATTGGCTCCCAAACGTTCTTTATTATCCGTGCCATCCAGCTTTACCATGATATTATCAACATCGGATTGAGAAGTTACTTCTATTCCCTTTAGAGCTTCATCAATTTCAGTATTAATATGTTTAACCGCCATTTGAACTCCTTTGCCCAAATAACGACTGCCTCCATCACGTAATTCCACTGCCTCCCGTTTACCCGTAGAAGCACCAGAAGGAACTGCTGCTCTTCCCATTACTTCATAAGCAGTAGTAACTTCCGCTTCCACAGTTGGATTACCACGAGAATCAAGAATTTCACGGGCATGTATTTGAGTAATTTCTGACATATATATTTCCTTATTGGTTAAAGATTATTTTCTAAAAATTCACTATTTTTTACTTGTTGATCAAGCGTTTTTAATAATTCTAATAGTTTGGCTATTTTGCTTAAAGGTAGCATATTTGGACCATCACTTAATGCTTTATCAGGCTGAGGATGGGTTTCCATAAAAATTCCAGCAATTCCAACTGCTACTGCCGCCCGAGCTAAAACTGGAACAAATTCCCGTTGTCCACCTGAAACCGTTCCTTGCCCCCCTGGTAATTGCACCGAATGAGTAGCATCAAAAATAATTGGGCAATCGGTATTACGCATAATAGCCAAAGCACGCATATCGGAAATTAGGTAATTATACCCGAAAGAAGTCCCGCGCTCACAAACCATAATATTTTCATTCCCAACCGCTTTTGCCTTGTTGACCACGTTAATCATATCCCAAGGTGCAAGAAATTGTCCTTTTTTGATATTAACTGGTAAACCTTGACGGGCTACATTTTGAATAAAATTGGTTTGGCGACATAGAAAAGCTGGAATTTGTAATACATCAACAACGCTAGCAACTTCATCCAACGGCGTATCTTCATGCACATCAGTTAATATAGGTACACCAATTTGCTGCCGTACCTTTTCTAAAACAGATAGTCCTGCTTCAATTCCCATTCCACGAAAGCTATTATCAGACGAGCGATTAGCTTTATCGAAGGAGGATTTATAGATAAAAGGAATCCCTAATTTTTCCGTAATTGACTTGAGTTCTCCAGCGGTATCTAAAGCCAGTTGTTGCGATTCAATTACGCAAGGTCCAGCGATTAGAAATAATGGACAATCTAAGCCGATTTCAAAGCCACATAATTTCATGTTATTTTTTAGTCTATTTTTTAATTTAAAATAAATTATAACATAGTTTATGTTATTTGAGCCTAATTATATTAATTTCAACTTCTAAAAACCTAAAAAGCCCCCAATATAAGAATAAATTAATTTTTTGAATATTTATAATGCTCTGTATAGTCTATAATATTATTTGATTTGAAGTCTAAAATATTATTTAACAAATCTTATGTAAAAAGGAATTTTTATTATGAAATCAGAATATCCCAGTCAATCAAACTGGAATG
>JAGLFE010000013.1 GCA_023144675.1 Thiomargarita sp.
ACTATCTACTAATTAAACTTTAAATGCGAATTAAGAACACGATTGATGCGTTTCGTTCCTCAACAGCATCTTACATTTTTACTTAATTTTATACGTATTTCTTAACTTGGTAGATAGTTACCCTTGATAGATATTTTCGGTTTTAAAAAAGCGGAAGGTATTACGTCCTCCTTCTTTAGCTTGATACATTGCAATATCTGCTTTTTTAAGTAAAGTTTTGCCATCAGTTCCATCTTTGGGAAACATGGCAATACCTATACTTCCTGCGATAAAAACTTCTTGTTTTTCTAATATAAATGCTTGCGATAGATTATTCAACATTCTTTTAACAATAATTTCAATATCAATTATATTTACAACATCATTAACAATTACAGTAAATTCATCGCCACCAAATCGTGCAATAGTATCTGTTTCTCGCAAACACTGTTTTAAACGTTCTGCAGCTTCAACTAACAATTTATCTCCCACATCATGTCCCAAAGTATCATTAACCCATTTAAATCGATCCAAATCTATGAATATTATGGCTAACAGTTGTAATTTAGATTTTGCTATCCGTATAGAGTTTATTGAGTTTTCCGCAAATAAAGTGCGATTTGGTAAATTAGTTAAAGCATCATAATTTGCTTGATGCCAAATTAGTTCTTGATTACGTTTGCGCTCAGTAATATCCGTGCAAATACTGACATATTGTATAATTTTATTATTAGCGTCCCGTATAACTACAATTGATTTCCATTCAGCGTAAACTTCACCATCTTTACGTTTATTCCATAATTCATCTTGCCATTTACCAGAATCAAGTAATTGTTGCCACATATTTTCATAAAATTTATTAGTTTGGTGTCCCGATTTTAATAACCTAGGATTTCTGCCGGCAACTTCTTGAAATGAATAACCTGTAATAGTTGTAAAAGCTGGATTAACCATAATAATTTGGTTATTTTTGTTAGTAACCACAATACCCTCAGTAATGGTGTCAAATACTGTTGAGGCTAACCTTAATCTTTTCTTAGTATGTCTTTGTGCAGTAACGTCTTCATAATGCCATATTGTTCCTTGAGATAAATCATTAGGATTAACTGCTTTAATTAAAATCTGACACCAAAATTTAGAAATATCTTTATGCCGCATTAAATCTTCACTTCTATGCGTTTGTCCCTTTTTCAATGTAGAATTAATAACTTGCTTAGTTTTTTCATAATCTTCAAAGGAAAAATAAAGATTATTAGCAGTTTTTTCTTTAAATTCTGACTCTGAATAACCAAACATTTCTTCTAATTTATCATTAACTTGAATAAATTGTTGCTTATTATCTAGGAAAGCAATACCTACAGGCGAATTGTCCAAAATAGCTTGTAATTCATCTAAAGTATGTTCCAAAGCATTTTGGGTTTCCTTGCTGGCAGTAATATCAATTCCAGTTCCAATAATATATTTAGCTTCACCATTATCATCTAGCAAAATAGTATGAAACCAATTAATTAAATAGCGAGTGTTATCTTTTGCAACCCAATAAGTTTCATGTTGAATGCGGAATGGGCGATTTAGTATAATATCACTAAAATAATTTTTACAGGGCGAAATACATTCTTCAGCAAGAAAAATATCCCAAATATATTGATTTTTCACTTCTGCAAAAACATAACCAGTTAATTCTTCACAAGCTTGATTAAAACGAATAATAGCACCTTTAATATCAAGAACTACAATTAAATTACCCGCAGTATTAATAATGGCATTGGTAAAATCTCGTTCTTTACGTAAATTATTTTCCGCTAATTTTCGTTCACTAATATTACGAGAAACGATTGCAATTCGATTGACTTCAGCATTATCCAGCATTGGGTAAATACTATGTTCAAACCAAACATCTTGACTTTCTTCATCCTCAAATAAAATAGCTTGCTTAGTTTTAATTACTTGTTCTACAGCTTTTTTTCTTCGATTGGCAATTTCGGGAGAAATAAGATTACAAAGTTGTTGCCCTATAACATCATTAACTGTTTTGTTTAAACGTTCAGCTCCAGCAGGATTAATAACAACGCAAGTGGTATCCAATTCCATCATTACAATAGAATCAGTGGCAGCGTTTAAAATAGCAGTTAAGGTTTGAGTATTTTCACTAAGAGAATTTTCGCTGGCTTGCAAAGCATAATTGATTTGATCTTGCTGAATAGCTGTTCCTAATAAACTTGCCGCTGTTTTGAACGCATCAATTACGGATGAAGACCATTCCCGTGCAGTTTTGCAGTCATCGTAACCAATAAAACCCCAAAATTTTTTATTAACGAAAATAGGAATAAATATAATCGAAATAATATTTTGACTTTTTAATATTTCAGCAGCAACTGGCGAAAAATTTTTTACTAAACCACAAAAAGGTAATCCTTGCTTTAAATTTTTAAGAATTATGCCAAAATGAGGTTCATAAGTAATATTTTGAAAATTTTGATTATTAATTTCAGCATTAATACCATCAGCCACCCATTCATAACGTTGATTGGCTAATAATTCTTGCTGTTCGTTATAATAGTTTTCAAAAATATAGGCTCTACTTACTGTTGCGGCTTGTCCTAAATAAGTTAAAACTTCTTGAATAGATTGTTCCCAATATTTACAAGTGAGAAATTGTTCAGCGGCAAAACTAACTGCTTCTAAAATAGTATCACGATCATGTAAAGCAGTTTCATTTTGTTTCTTTTGTTGAATAAGTTCTTGTCTTTGTAATTGACATTCGATAACTTCTGGTAATAATTGTAAGTAATTATTATTGACATCCTTGATTAAGTAATCTCCAGCACCTGATTTTATAGCCTCAACTGCAATTCGCTCATCACCCGCACCTGTTAACATAATCCCAGCAACATTGATTTTAGCTTTGGAAATATATTGTAATACTTGCAAACCGTTCATACCAGGCAGATGATAATCAACCACAACAATATCATAATTATTTTGATGTAATTTATTAATTCCCTCTCTTCCATCCATAGCCAAATCAACCACATAATTATGTTGTTCTAAGTGTTTTTGAACATAACTGGCAGTGATAATATCATCTTCAATGTAAAGAATTCTATGTGTTTGAATATGAGACATTATGATTAATAATAATTTAATCCACTGGTTACCAAATTGAAAAGATATTTTATTAGATTTAAGGTCAAAATTAATAAATATCAAATAAATTATTTATAGTTTAAATGTGCTACTCCATCCCAAATAAACAATAAAAAGCTTGTGGTCAATTACAAAGTTTTTTCATAATTGGTTTATGTCCCCGTAAAAAGCAGATAATATTTTTTCTAGGATGATTTTTTATAATCGGAATTATTTTTCTTGCTTGGCTGGACATAGCTTGTTCTATGGTTGCCAAAATAATGGCTCGAATTTTTTGTTCTTTAAATACGGGCAAATTATACCAAACTTCTAAACCAACATAGACAATTACTTTTTGGGTAAAAAGTTCACCTGAACCAAATGTATTTGCATTTTCAATGGCTAAGAAAAAAAGCTTATCATATTGTTGTAATGAAAATTTAATTAAAACGATATTTGCCCAAACAGCAGCCCAAGTTGGTCTAAGTCTTGCGCTTTGTTTTAATACCATTAACGCTTTTTCAAGATTTTGCCTTTTTTCTAATGTATTTATTTCACCTAAATGAGTTTGCAAATAATAAATGCGAGCCATATCTTCCAAATAAGTTGGATTGTTTGGTGTTAAAAACAGTGCTTTTTCAACTAATGAATGCGTTTTTTCCCAATCGTCAATTTTCTTTTGTTTTTCCCACTGTTGCATATCGTAGCGCGCTAGATTAATAAATACATCTGCAATTCCCAAACTAGCTGCATTATAAATCAACCATAAAAAAAACAGCATCACAGAAGAAACTATAAATCTTTTCATATTTTTAAATTAGAATTCTAAAATTAAGTTCGGGTAAAAGATGTAGGATGCTACGGAGAAACAAAGCGCATTAATCGTGTTGAAGCTTTAACTCTTAATTCGCATTTATAGCAACAAAGCGTAGTTGGAAAAATTATCCATTTCATCACCAAAATAAGTGTTCATTATTTTAATCCTTAAATAAAAGGCAAAAATTCCACTTGGTGCAAATATACCATATTTAGCTCCAAAGTTCAACAATTTTGGTTTTTTTATTGGGAAATACAACGCTTAAAAGCAGATTTTGAATTTATTAAAAATATTGTAATTGAGTAATTCTGACAATTTTCAATTAACTTTTTATGAACATTGAAAATTTAAATATCTTACTTACTGAAGTTACGCAGATGAATTTAG
>JAGLFE010000130.1 GCA_023144675.1 Thiomargarita sp.
AAATAAGCAATTTCTTTTTCATAGTTCTTGCGAACTCCAACAAATAAATTCAATATTTAATTCTGGAAATTAAAAAAAAGCTAACATTTTTTTGAATGTTGGGCTTTTTTTTGGTTTATGAATGGAATGTTGGGTTGTTTATTTGGTATAATATGAAAAATATGCTGTATAATTTTGAATGGCATTCTAAGAAAGAAAAAATTAACATTCGCAAACATGGTGTTTCTTTTGATGAAGCATCCACTGTATTTGGGGATATTTTATCTGTTACCTATCCCGATCCTGACCATTCCATTCGAGAAGAGCGTTTCGTGATGATTGGATTATCCAGTAAACAGCGAATAATGGTGGTTTCTCACCTGTATCACGGTGAAACTATCCGAATTATTAGTGCCAGATCAGCAACAAAACGGGAGCGACGATTTTATGAACACAGAATTTGATGATGAATTAAACGATGAACTTCGAGATGAGTATGATTTTGCCAACATGAAAGACGGCGTTCGCGGCAAGTATGCCAAACAGTATCACGAAGGGGTAAAACTTATCATGCTTGAACCTGATGTCGCAAAAGTTTTTCCTGATGCAAAATCAGTCAATGAAGCTTTAAGGTCTTTGGCAAAAATTATCCAACATCATCAAAAAATCGCCTAACTTGGTATCCACCCAACTTCTTCAAAAAAATAGTGCGGTAGGCTGGAGTAAACTTGCGAACCCCAACAAATAAAATCAATATTTAATTCTGGATATTAAGAAAAGCTCATATTTTTTTGAATGTTGGGCTTTTTTTTTGGTATAAGTGGTGTGCGGAGTGTCGGTTTAATATTCAAAAACTTGAAAATATGTTAAGATATTCAAATGAGAAATACTTTAATATTGCAACTGATAGATTAATATTACACAGATAAAAATACACCTCTTGTTTAATTTTTTGTTAAACTATCTATTATTGAATATTTCTTTTTTTCATAAAAATTTGAGGTAATGAATATAAAAATTAAACTTGGTTGATGATGCATTTTTTAAGAATTGATGTTAATCAATAATTCATTGATATTTATACAACAACACTATTAAAACTACTAAAAAAACTATTTTAACTCTATATTTACTATAAATTATTTAATAAGTTATACTGAAATGTAAATTATTAAGATTACGTATGGAATAAATAACAGGTTTCGTTAAGTCATTATTCTTTATCACAATTTTTTATATAAAAATAGCTTCTATGTTTAGTTTATTTACAAAAAATAATTCTTCGACTGAAAAAAAGCCCATTCTTGCCAACAAAACTAAAACCATTGAATTAAAACTCAAATCTCCCTATTTTCCCTGTATAAACTTTGATAAATTTGCTAAAGGAATTGACAATGTTCATATAGATGTTTATTTAAGTCCACAATTTACTGAGCTTACACGGCAACTCATTTATGAATTATTAGATGAAAGGAGCAATAATAAAAGGCGTTTTACTGATAAACCTTCAAAAAAAGTATGTGATAAATTAGATAAATTTGCCAACATTTATGAAACAATTTTAATTTCTGAAATCTATCGGGTAAAAGAAACTAAACGCATAGATGTTATTCAATTATTCCAAATTTCCTGTTTAAAATTTATCTTAACAACCGTTCTGGAACAAACCGATAAGCTGCTTTACGAATTACGACAAGCAAGCCTTAGTAATAATGAAGAAGGATGGAAATTATCCGATCGCATTACTTGGATTAACCAAAATAAACATAATTTATCCTATCAAGTTAGTTATGAAATATTAACGCAATTTTTATGGGCTGAAAAAGGCAAAGTGAGTCAATTACGAGAATCTTTGCTAGGAATAGCTTGGACAATTCCAGAAGAAATATTAGCAAATCCATTATTGAAAACAGCGGATGTTTATAACCATAATGTATTAATGAAATATTATGTTTTGTTATCTAGGGATGTTGATAACTATTACGGCTTTGAAAATTTATCTACTTTAATAGATGAAATTTTAGATAAAATTAGCAGTAATTACCAAATAGAGATTTCGCCAGTAGATTACATTTCTCCACAATTGAAACAAACAACTATCTTTTCATGGCGAGACGAACCTAAAAATATTGACCAATTATTTGGTGTGGGTAAGTCCCAAGAAAATATAAATCCTAAAATTTTAACTTTGCACAAACAAGCAAATACATTATTAATCAAATCTTTACAACAAGCTAAAGTAATTAAGCATTTACTAGCCGCTTATGAAACTCCTCATTTATATGAATATTATTTTAAATTAATTAAACCTTATTTGCTATATCAAACACTTTGCGATGACATTGGTATTCGAGAAATTGAGTTTAAACTACAAACTTTGCTTAAAATAAGGAATTCTCGCCAAGAAGATAGCAAAAAATTATCTATAACTGAATTTAAAGAAACTAAGAAACGTTTAAATAAATTAGTAAATCGTCCCAAATATCCTATTTTAAAGCGTTTTATCAGCGATATTATTCGTTATCGTCGAGACCTAAAATATTATAATTTATTACATAAGTCAATGGAACAAATCCACTTGTTGAATAAAGAAGTGGAAATTCAACTGGCTAGAAGTAACTATGTTTTAAATGAATTTTTGGCTAAAGAAGAACGTACTGATATTTTTGAAGAAATTCGGGGACATGTAATTATTAAAGCGGATTTGCGTGGTTCTACAACGATAACTGATGAATTATATCGGCGGGGTTTAAATCCTGCAACCCATTTTAGTCGTAATTTTTTCAATCCAATTAATACTTATATTGAACTATTTGGAGCGGAAAAAGTATTTATTGAAGGCGATGCTATCATTCTATGTTTATATGAATATCAAAAATCCCATGAAGAATGGTTGGCAGTTTCCCGTGCTTGTAGCTTGGCTAAAAATATGTTATCTGTAGTAGAAAAGCAAAATAGAGTAAGCCTTAAACATGATTTGCCTAAATTGGAATTGGGAATTGGGATTTGCTACGTGCCAGAATCCCCTAAATTTTTATATGATGGTGGGCATAAAATTATGATTTCGCCTGCAATTGGAAATGCGGATCGTCTATCTTCCTGCTCATGGAAATTGCGAAAAAAATATGCTTTAAAATCCAATTTATTATTCAATCTGATGGTTTTTCAACAGGCTTTAACTGAACAAGGGGAAAAAGGTATGACCACTTTTCGTTATAACCTGAACGGGATTGAATTAGAACTCGCCGCATTTAAAAAATTGCAAACTGAGATTTCTTTACGTCATTTTAACATGAAATTACCTGGTGAAAAGCATCAATCTGATTTTTACATTGGTTATTGTTTAGATAAAGAAGGCAAAAAGCGTCAAGTTGTAATCCGCAAAGACCATATTAAAATGTGGCAAGAAGAGGATGAAAATCATCAAGCAATCAAAAATTTACATTATTATGAAGTGGTTACTAATTCTAAAATTTTAAATACTATCAAAAAATCAGGTTTATGAACAATAATATGTGGAAACAATATTTACAAGAAATTGGTGCGCAGATTGAAAATAATATTGTGGTAAGTTTTGGACAGGCAAAAGCTGAATTACAGCAAGTTATGCAAGGCGATATTATTGCGGATTTATCCCATTTTGGTTTAATTAAAGTTACGGGGAAAGATGCGTCAATTTTTTTACAAGGTCAATTTACTAATAATGTGTTACAAGTAACGGCTACCAAACATCAATTAACAGCTTTTTGTACTCATCAAGGTCGAATTTTAATGTCGTTTCGTTTATTTAAACGGCAAGCTGCTTATTATTTATTATTACCCAAGGAAAATGTTAATGCAATTATTAAACGGTTGCAAATGTATGTACTTCGTTCTGATGTGCAATTAACAATAGCTGAAGATTTATTTTGTCTTGGCGTGGCGGGAAAAAATATTACTAAAACGTTATCATCTTATTTGAATCAAGAAATTAGCATAAATGATAGTTTAACTATTGAAGATACCACGTTTTTAAGAATTTCAGATTTGCTAGCTCGCTACTTAATTATTAGTCCGAATGTGCAAAATTTATGGCAATATGTAGAAACACAAGCACATAAAGTGGGATCAAATGCTTGGCAATTATTAGATATTTTGGCAGGTTTACCACAGATTACTACGGCTACATCGGAAGCTTTTATCCCGCAAATGATTAATTTTGACGTAATTGATGGAATTAATTTTAAAAAAGGTTGTTATACGGGGCAAGAAATAGTAGCACGGGTTCAATATTTAGGCGAGATAAAACGCCGTATGTATTTAGCTCGTATTGAGAATGAATTAGTTCCAAAA
The DNA here is from genome assembly GCA_023144675.1 of Thiomargarita sp. Classification (GTDB taxonomy): domain Bacteria; phylum Pseudomonadota; class Gammaproteobacteria; order Beggiatoales; family Beggiatoaceae; genus JAGLFE01. Next base: position 4,312 of record JAGLFE010000130.1, read on the forward strand.
GCGGGAGATATTATTTATAATGAGCAGGGTGAAAATGTTGGAAAAATTGTAAATGCAGCTCCTTATCCTGAAAGTGAAAGCATTGTTTTAGTAGTTATGCAAGTGAGTCAAGTTAAGCAAACGGCTTATTGGCAAATAGGAGAAACAAGAAAAATTTTAAATTGGCTAAATTTGCCTTATCAATTACCTGTTAAACTGGTACAAAATAATTAGGTATTATTCATAATAACTTCCTGAGCTTGCATATCAGCATGATAGGAAGAACGCACCATTGGCGCACTAGCTATATTTTTAAAACCCATTTGGTAACCCTGTTCTGCTAGCTGTTCAAATTCAGCGGGTGTAATATAACGTTGTACTGGCAGATGCTGTCGAGAAGGTTGTAAATATTGACCAAGTGTGAGCATTTCACAATCATGTTGTCGCAAATCACGCATTACTTGCAATATTTCTTCCAAACTTTCTCCTAAACCGAGCATCAAACCTGATTTAGTGGCAACTTCTGCATAAACTGTTTTGAAACGTTGCAATATTTTTAATGACCAAAAATAATCGGCTCCAGGACGAACTTGTTTGTATAAACGCGGAATAGTTTCTAAATTGTGATTAAATACATCAGGTAAATTACCTTGGAATAAATTTAAAGCAATATCAAATCGTCCACGAAAATCAGGTACCAAAATTTCCACTATAGTTTTAGGAGAATATTGTCGAATAGCTTGTAAACAAGCCACGAAATGTCCAGCACCACCATCCCGCAAATCATCCCGATTAACCGAAGTAATTACCACATATTTTAGTTGCATAGCTATAATTGTATTAGCTAAATTAATTGGTTCAGAAATATCTAAAGAATTTGGATAACCATGCGCAACATCACAAAAAGGGCAACTCCGAGTACAAATATCCCCCATAATCATAAAACTAGCCGTACCTATAGAAAAACACTCATTCAAATTTGGACAGGATGCTTCTTCACAAACTGTATGTAAATGATGTTTACGTAATTGGGTTTTTAGTTGTTTAATTACTTGAGGATTGGACATTTTAATGCGTATCCAATTTGGCTTGCGAAGGATTGATTTAGCTGGTATCGGAATGGTAGTTATTTTGCTATTACCTTGGTATTTGTTCTCAGATAAATTCATAATTATTTGGTAGCTACCTACGTAGTCCAT
>JAGLFE010000131.1 GCA_023144675.1 Thiomargarita sp.
TCATGAATATAAAATATTCGCACTTCGTCAGAGCTTTGGTCAACCGCTGTCCGTTTAAAACTGGTAACTAAATTAGCTGCCCGTTTTAAATTGGATAAAGTTAAATCAAAACCCTTATTAATACTGTCTAATGATGATAATAAATTATCGACATCAATTTCTTCTTGCTCCATTATATTATTAACTTTTTTGATTTCCCGTTTTACAGTTGAAGCACTGCCTACAGCTACTCCAAGTGGTGTATTTAATTCATGGGCAAAACCAGCAACTAATCGTCCTAATGAAGCCATTATTTCACTTTGTACTAATTCATGGCGAGTTTGCGTTAACTCTTCTACTTTGGTATTAAGTCGCATGGTTAAAGAACGAAGTCGTAAATGAGTAGTAATACGGGCTAATACTTCCTCTTGCTGTATTGGTTTAGTGATGTAATCAACCCCGCCAACTGAAAAACCTTTGACTTTATCCTCAGTACTACTTAACGCAGTCATAAAAATCACTGGAATATCTTTAGTTTTTTCATTTTCTTTTAACTGCCGACAAGTTTCAAAGCCATCTATTCCTGGCGGCATCATTACATCCAATAAAATAAGTACTGGTTGAATACGTTCTGCTCGTTGTAAAGTTAATTCACCACTGGTAGCGACCCGAGTAGTCAATCCACAGTCTTCCAAATAATCAACCAGTACACTTAAATTAGAAGGATTATCGTCAACAATTAAAATAAGTTGTTCTTTAAAATTAATTTCTACTGAGTTCATTTATTCTCCTGCCTTTTTAAATCGCGTAATAAAGTCTAAAATTTGTTCATCTTTAAAACCTTTGGCTAAAGTTTGTAACTTTTGGACGAATGGGATTAATTCCTCTGTACTTTGTTCCATAAAAGAAGCACGTTTGCGAATACCACGCATATCTCCATCCATTGCTAACTCGAATAAAATTTCTAATTCTTCAGGAGAAGGAGGAATCATTTCCCCAGTTACTTTTCCAACTGTTTCAATGGTATTATTTTCTTCATAAGTCCATTCTAAGTTTAAATGATTTGCTATTAAATTAAAGAGTTTATCAGCTTCAATTGGCTTAGGTAAAAAGTTATTAAAACCACCAATTCTGCATTTTTCTTGGTCAACATCAAACACACTAGCAGATACGGCAATAATAACAATATCCTGTATTTCGGGTATTTTTCTAATTTCCTGTACCGCTTCAAAACCTGTCATAACTGGCATTACTAAATCAGTCAAAATAATATTTGGTTTCATTGCTTGCGCTTTTTCTATCTCTTCTTTACCATTAATACCTTCAATAATTTCAAAGCCAAGTGGTTCTAGCATCCCATGTAATACTGCCCTATTTTCACGTTTATCATCAACTACTAATACCTTCAATCGTTCGCCTTTGTAACCAATAATATTACCAGTTTTAGTGGTTTTTAATTCAGCTTCTGCTGTAACTATGGGTACACTTAAATCAAACCAAAAAGTGCTACCTTGATTAAATTCACTGCTAACTTGTAATTTACTACCCATCAACTCTACTAATTGCAAGCTAATAGCCAAACCTAAACCAGTACCAGCCGAACGGCGTTCAATATCTCCTACTTGTTCAAAGGGCAAAAATATTTTTTCTAATTGCTCTGCGGTCATTCCAACTCCAGTATCAATCACTTCAAATCGAATTTCCATCGGTGTAACAGGTATCTTACTTAACACACTAACTTTCAGTGTAACCGAGCCTTGATCAGTAAATTTAATTGCATTACCCAATAAGTTGATTAAAACTTGTCGTAACCGCTTTTCATCCGCTTCTACACCCGATGGCAAATCAGGATTATGTTCATAAATAAAAGTGGTATCTTTTTCCTGCGCCCGCATACCAATAATACCTGCAAGACTTTCCAAAAAATTAGGTAAATGAAAGGCAGAAGCATAAAGTTCCATTTTACGTGCTTCAATCTTGGACAAATCTAAAATATCGTTAATCAAAGTTAGTAAATGTTGACCGCTTTGCTGAATTACATTTATACCTTCTTGCTGTTG
>JAGLFE010000132.1 GCA_023144675.1 Thiomargarita sp.
CTATCCCACTAATAATTTATTAAGCCAAATATGTATAGTAGCTAAAGAAATAAAACCATCAAAAATTTTAGGTATACGTTCCCATCTAACAACAAGACGACCATATTTACGTTGAAACCAAGCAAATGTTCGTTCCATCTAAACTTTAGTGGGATAGGTTCATATAAGGTATTACAAATTTTGAATTAAGGAATGAAGATTTTATAAAACCCAAAACTAAAATCTATTAGGTATTTAAGACTTTACTAGTTTGAAGACACTTTAGAAGATTATTAAATATAATCTGAGTCCTAAATATAGTTTATCAATGCGTAAGTCCTAAATTTTACAAATGATATTCATTTCTAGCAAATTTATTTTTCTACACAGAATTTTGCTATAATTAATATTTTATATTATATACCATTATATTAATAATGCCATCAATTTATGAATTAAAACCTAAATTCCAAAACCTGTTGAGACCGCTAGTAAACAAATTAGCGACTATGGGTATTACTGCGAATCAAATAACAATTTTAGCGGTACTTCTTTCATTTGTAACGGGCGGGTTAATATTTGTTTTTTCAAATCAGCAATGGATTTTGCTCGCCATACCGATAGTGCTATTTATTCGTATGGCACTCAACGCTATTGATGGAATGCTGGCGCGTGAACATAATATGCAATCCTCGTTGGGTGCGATACTGAATGAATTGGGCGATGTTTTATCTGATGTGGCTTTATATTTACCCTTGGCTTTGATAGATGGGGTTAATGCAAGTTGGTTAATTTTAGTGGTTTTATTCGCAGTAATTAGTGAAATGACTGGAGTTATTGCGGTGCAAATAGGCGCACATCGTCGTTATGATGGACCAATGGGTAAAAGTGATCGGGCTTTTTTATTTGGCAGTATTGGATTAGCTTTGGGCATGGGTTTTAATCCACAACCTTGGATGGATTATTTACTCATAGCGATGTTTTTATTATTATGTCTCACCATCTTTAATCGCTCACATAAAGCACTGGAAGAAATCAGATGATAGCTATTTCCGTTGATGATAAAGTATTATGGTCGCTGGTAGGTTTATACGGTATTTTGATTATTGCTAGCTTAATTATTGCCTTTTTAAAGAAAACTGTCGCTGAAAAAAGCTATACTGAATTGACGCAACGTGTTAAATCTTGGTGGGTAATGGTAACTGTTTTCACGTTGGCAATGCTATTAAGTCGCAATATTTCCTTGATGTTTTTTGGCTTCATAAGTTTTCTAGCTTTGAAAGAATACTTTTCCATTATTCCAACTCGTCGAGCTGATCGGCGAATTCTATTTTGGGCATATCTTGCTATTCCAATTCAATATTATTTGGTCTCAATAGAATGGTACGGTTTATTTATTATTTTCATTCCAGTCTATGTATTCCTATTTTTACCCATGCGCATGGTCATTATTGGGGAAACCAAAAATTTTCTTCATGCCGCTGGTACTTTGCATTGGGGATTGATGACACTGGTTTTCAGCATGAGCCATCTTGCTTATTTATTAGTTTTACCTCCACTGGATAATTTTAAAGCTGGCGGGGTTGGTTTAGTTTTATTTTTAGTATTTTTGACTCAATTCAATGATGTTTCCCAATATGTGTGGGGAAAAATGTTGGGGAAATATAAAATTATCCCTAAAGTTAGCCCCAATAAAACTTGGGAAGGATTTCTCGGTGGCGTTTTGACCACTACTATTCTTTCGGTATTATTAGCTGGTTTATTAACTCCACTTTCCTTTAAGATGGCGATTGCAGCGGGGTTAATTATTAGCATCACTGGTTTTATTGGTGATGTAATTATTTCAGCAGTGAAACGTGATATTGGAGTTAAAGATAGTGGTAATTTATTACCTGGACATGGTGGTATTCTTGATCGCATTGACAGCCTCACTTATACTGCACCGCTATTTTTCCATTTTATCTATTACTTGCATTATTGAGTAAAAAATGAACCAATTATTGCGCTTACTTTTTTATAAAGTTATCGTCAAATTCGTAGTATTAATCGTTTTAGGTTTAAATGTACGTCATCGGGAAAAACTTCCAAAACAAGGTCCAGCTATTTTAGTTGCTAATCATAATAGTCATTTGGACACGATGGTGTTAATGTCTTTATTTCCCACCCGTTTATTAGCTACCATACAGCCCGTGGCAGCAATGGATTATTTTCTTCGCAACCGATTATTAGCTTGGTTTGCGCTTAAAATAGTGGGAATATTACCTATAAAACGCACAATTAAAAATCGACATGACAATCCGCTGTTGCCCTGTTACGAAGCACTTGCTAATCAACGTATTTTAATACTTTTTCCAGAAGGAAGTCGTGGCGAACCCGAAAAATTAGCCAATTTCAAAGGCGGCATTGCCAAACTTGCCGAACAATTTCCAGATGTGCCGGTTATTCCAATATTACTGCATGGTTTGGGAAAATCATTGCCTAAAGGTGAAGCTTTACTTGTACCCTTCTTTTGTGATGTATTTATCGGCGACCCCATGTTTTGGACTGGAAATAAAAAAACCTTTATCCAAAAACTCAAACAAAGTATGGAACAACTAGCGACTGAAGGACAATTTTCTGCTTGGGATTAGATTAAAACCGATAGAAAGCTTTAGTTTTAGTAATTTCATGGGAGAATTCCAAACCATTATTATTTATAAAAACCTACTCCAATTAATAGATAAGCTAAATCATTCCTTTTATCAATAGTTCATTTCCCACATTTTTAATATTTAAACTTTCGTATCCAGTTGAAATTGGTAAATTAACGCGATGCTCAACTTTAATTT
>JAGLFE010000133.1 GCA_023144675.1 Thiomargarita sp.
TAATGTTGGTGATAATGTTGGTGACTGTGCTGGTATGGCTGCCGATTTGTTTGAAACCTATGCAGTAACTATCATTGCTACCATGTTATTGGGTGGAATCGTATTCTATGCAACTCCTGAAATAGCTAATAAAGCTGTTTTATTCCCACTAGTTTTAGGTGGTGTATCAATAATTGCTTCCATCGTAGGTACTTTCTTCGTAAATGCCAGAGAAGGAGGCAAAATCATGAATGCGTTGTATCGTGGTTTAGCTGTTTCTGGAGTTATCGCTGCGATAGCGTTCTATCCAGTTACCGAATGGATTATGGGTGGTAATGGTCTATATTCCGTTATGAATCTGTATGGTGCTGCTATTATTGGCTTAGTTTTGACTGCTGTTTTAGTGGTAGTAACCGAGTATTATACTGCTACTGAATATGGTCCAGTGAAAGGAATCGCTCAAGCTTCTACTACTGGTCATGGTACTAACGTGATTGCTGGTTTAGCTGTATCTATGGAATCAACTGCTCTTCCAGTGTTGGCTATTTGTGCTGCTATTGGTGGTTCTTATTATTTGGCTGACATCTATGGTATTGCAATTGCTGCTACTAGTATGTTGTCCATGACTGGTATTATCGTAGCTTTAGATGCTTATGGTCCAGTTACTGATAATGCTGGTGGGATTGCAGAAATGGCTGAATTGGATGAGAAAATTCGGGGCATTACTGATCCATTAGATGCTGTTGGTAATACAACTAAAGCTGTTACTAAGGGTTATGCAATTGGTTCTGCTGGTTTGGCTGCGTTGGTATTATTTGCTGATTTCCAACATGAAGTATCTAAACATGGTGGTGGCGAAGCTATGACTTTCGACCTGTCCGATCCGATGGTGATTATTGGTCTGTTTATCGGTGGTATGATTCCTTATTTGTTTGGAGCAATGGCTATGAAGGCTGTTGGTCGGGCGGCTGGTAGCGTAGTAATTGAAGTTCGCCGTCAGTTTAAGGAAATTCCTGGCATTATGGATAAAACTGCTAAACCAGATTATTCCAAAGCGGTGGATATGTTGACTAAATCTGCAATTAGAGAAATGATCATACCTTCTTTATTGCCAGTGTTAGTGCCTATTTTGGTTGGAGTTATTTTAGGACCTAAAGCTTTGGGTGGCTTATTGCTTGGTACTATTATTACTGGTTTATTCTTAGCTATTTCCATGACTGTTGGTGGTGGTGCTTGGGATAATGCTAAGAAGTATATTGAAGATGGTAATAATGGTGGTAAAGGTTCCGAGGCTCATAAAGCTGCAGTAACTGGTGATACAGTTGGTGATCCGTACAAGGATACTGCTGGTCCAGCGATTAACCCATTGATTAAGATTATTAATATTGTTGCTTTATTGATTGTGCCGTTGTTGTTTTAAGGTTGATGAATGGTGGGCAGAGGTTTTGTCCACCACTTTATTTTTAGTAAAGATTGTTAATTGTTAAAGGAAAATTATGGAAAATAATACAACAAAAGAACAAAAAATAAAAAAGTTTGGAATTACTTTAGATGGTGAAAAATACAAATTTTTAGAATATCGCTATGATAGATTAGAAGATGCTATAAGTTATGCTGAGAAATATTTTGAAAAAGAAAATACTATAAAATATCAAAAACAGTTAAAAGAAAGCAAAAGTATAGTAAAAAAAAGGAATCTATCCTCTTATTTAGATACTTTTGAAAACAACATTAAAATTATAATAATAGTACTTTTATCTATCATTACACTTTTAATGCTAAAACAAACATTTGTTAGTCCTTCTTATGCTATTTGTGTAACTAGTGTTAGTGGAGTTCCAAATCCACCTCTTTATTGTCAAGGAGATTTTACGGGAGAAAGTACAGTATCAGAAATGTATGAAAATGGTTGGAAACTAATTACAAATGTTGGTACATCAGTGCCTACGTGGTTATTTGAGAAATGATTAACTGAT
>JAGLFE010000134.1 GCA_023144675.1 Thiomargarita sp.
TAAAACCAAAGTCTTTAATAAGTTTAACTGCATCTATGTAATTTGTTTGAGCAATTTGTTGGATGTTGGGATTTAGTCCGCAAGCTTGTTTAATGGCTGCTTCTAGGGCAGTTTGAATAAGAGATATTGAAAGTAATATTGCTCTTTTACCAATATGTTCTTGATTTTTGCGTAATCCATTGTTTACAAATGCCGTTGCATAAGTATGAAGCAATAATCTTATTGTTTCTGTAGTATAAACCTCTATTTTACGACCACAGTTAGGACTATTTTTAGTTGTTACCTCAACGAAGTTTCCCCCCACGCTCCATCCGTTATCAACAAATGGTTTAAGTGTTTTTGGAGGTAAGTTTCCCCCCACGGCCTTCAAAGTTTTATGATCCATATTTAATAAATTTGCTGTACCTCGCAAACTCATAACCGCAGTGCCATCATCCAACACATAGCCATCACAAATAATTCCAGGAATTAGTTCAACTTTACCGTAATAAACTGCTGTGCGTTCTTGCATCATATATTTCTCCATAATGTATTTTATTTTTGAATAACTGAAATTACGCAGATTACTAAAATCTTTGAATTTTGGCAACCCTTATAATAAGCTTATTTTCAATTCCGTTTTTTGCTTTTGCGTAACTTTAGTGAATAAATATAAACCTCATTTTTTCAAGTTTAGCAAATATATTTTACCATATCAATTTTATTTTGCTAACTATCTAATTTTACAAAAAATAAAATTTCTATCAAGGTACATTAGATGCTTCGGAATCCGTGGATACTGATGACGATGGTATTAGTAATAATGCCGATCCAGATGATGATAATGATGGGTTTAATGATTCTTCTGATGAATTTCCATTAGATGCTTCAAAGCCTGGAAATATTCTCACCGACGATACAACTGAAGATGATACCAATACTGGAAGTGAATCTGATACAATCGCTAAAGTTTATCCTACCAATATTAGCACTCGAGCTAATATCAACGGTGGAGCGAATGATATATTTGCTGGGTTTGTCATCAAAGGTAAGTACTGAACCACAAATAAACGGGTATTTAAATTAATATCCCTCTTTGTTTGTAAGCTTTGGGATAAATTTGAATAATACCTGAAAATTTCTACTTCAGTTAGAACGCAACAAGTTATAATTCGTGGTATTGCAGTCAATGATGAATGGGAAAATGATAATAATGCAGATGCGATTACTGCATTAACTTCCCATTTACAACTACCCGATCGAAATGGCAATGATGCTGGGCTGTTAATTGATTTAGAACCTGGGGTTTATACGGTACAAATGGGTTCTAATGATGGGGCTGGTTTGGCTGTTGTTGGAGTTGATGTTATTGAGTAGCGGTTAATTAATTCCTCTATTTTTTGATTAGGTGGGGGATTTTTTATCAATCAAATAATTTGTAAATTACGTGTATTAACAGGCATTGCTTGCCCAAGTTGTTCTAAATCATATAATTTCACCATTTT
>JAGLFE010000135.1 GCA_023144675.1 Thiomargarita sp.
ATTAAGCCAAATATGTATCGTAGCTAAAGAAATAAAACCATCAAAAATTTTAGGTATACGTTCCCATCTAACAACAAGACGACCTTATTTACGTTGAAACCAAGCAAATGTTCGTTCCATCTAAACTTTAGTGGGATAGGTTCCTGACATTGAGTGTGAATTTATTTTTATGAACATCTATTATAAAGTATTCGTCAAATTTTTCTTTTTATTTAACACCTTTCCTGCCAATTGACCACAAGCTGCATCAATATCATTACCTCTAGTTTTCCTAGTTACCGTTACTAAACCACCTTGCAAAAGTATATTGCGAAATTGGTCTATTTTATCTTGGCTACTGCATTGATAATCACTTTGTGAAAATTGATTAAACGGAATAAGGTTTATTTTAGCAGGCAAATTTCGTAATAATTTAACTAATTGTTTAGCTTGATTAGGATCATCATTAACTCCTTTTAGCATAACATATTCAAAGGTAATATGGCGACGATGTTGTTCTCCTTTTATATAATCATGACAAGCTGCGATTAACGGTTTAATTGGATATTTTTTATTAATCGGCACCAATTTATTCCGTAAATCATCATTAGGCGCATGGAGTGAAATGGCAAAACTAACAGGGCATTCTGTTTTTAAACGATTTATAGCTGGAATAATACCTACCGTACTTAAAGTAATACGCCGCCAAGATAAGCCATAAGCAAAATCATCCAACATAATACGCATCGCTTTGATAACATTATTAAAATTGGTCAATGGTTCGCCCATTCCCATCATTACTACATTAGTAATCGTTCTTTGTTTTTTAGCAACTGGAATAAATTCTTCGTCCTGATTCATACCTGAAAATAGTACATGTTCAGCTAACCATAATTGGGCAATAATTTCACCCGTGGTTAAATTACGATTAAATCCTTGTTTGGCGGTTGCGCAAAATTGGCAATCTAGCGCACATCCAACTTGCGAAGAAATACATAAAGTATGACGTTCTTCTTCAGGAATTAGCACCATTTCAACACTATTTTGCTCATCCAATTGTAATAACCATTTATGCGTGCCATCTTCAGATAATTGATGCAAAATTACTTTTGGTATGGAAATATAAGCAACTGCTTTTAACTTTTGCCGCAATGCTTTACTTAAATTGCTCATCATATCAAAATCAAGAACTCCCAATTGATGAATCCATTTCATCACTTGCGTAGCTCGAAAAGGTTTTTCACCAATCTCGGCAAAAAATTCACTTAAAGCGGTTTGATCCATGTCTAATAAATTAATCATACTTTTTAGCAAAGGCTATTGATTATTATAGCGTTCTAATTTTTGTGTTTCCTTCATTTGAGTACATAAACTTTGATTAACTTTAAAAGTACATAATGTATTATCTAATAATGGTGTTTTAAAAATAATAAATACAAAGGCAATAATACATAAAATACCTAATCCAAGTCCCATTAATAAACCTTTTACTAAACTATTATCACTACCTCCATATCGTAATAATTCCATTTTTTCTTTTTCTAACTTTTTATTCTTTTCTATTGCATCATCACGTTCTTGTTTCAATATTTTAACATCTCTATTAAAATCTTTACGTGTAATGTCAGATTCCTGTTTTAATTTTTGATATTGTTTTTCCCGCATTGTAACTTGCTGATTTAATTTCATTAATTCTTGTGCTTGTACTTGTTGTGCGCCTCTCAAACGATTATTTTTATTAGAAATACTTTTTTCGGCTACTACTTGTAAGCGTGATAATTCTACTTTAGCTGAATTAAGTTGTTCAATTTTAACCCGAGTTCTTGTTTGCGCATCTTCAATACGACTAATTCTTTCTTCAAGCTCAATTTTTCTTAACTGTTCTGTGGTAAGTTTCATATTTACATTATTTCAAAAAAAAATTATTTTAGATTATAGTTTACTATAGTTTAATAAATATATGCTATAATTAAGCCAGCATTTTTTTATTTGCATAACTTTAGTTCTTAAAAAAACTTTATTAAGTATATAAAAAATTTCATATATTATCAATATTTAATCCATTAATTTTTAGGCATATTTATTGAACAATTGGCATTTAAAAAAAGCTACTTATCATTTAAACAAAGGTCGAATTATTGCATATCCTACCGAAGCTGTATATGGTTTAGGTTGTAATCCGCTTGATCGAATAGCGGTAAATCGTTTGCTAGAATTAAAGCAACGTAAATGGCAAAAAGGACTCATTTTAATTGCAGCAAATTATCAACAATTAATACCTTTTATTCAAATTTTACCTACTGAAATAGAAAATAAAATTTTAGCAAGTTGGATAAATCCAATCACTTGGTTATTACCAGCTAAGTCTCATGTTCCCTATTGGTTGCGAGGAAAATCGGATAAATTAGCCGTTCGAGTAACTACCCATCAACAAGCTAATAAATTATGCCAATATTTTGGTGGCGCATTAGTTTCCACCAGTGCGAATATAAGTAATCATCCAGCAGCTAAAACTGATTTTAAAGTAAGGCAAATATTTCATAATAAATTAGATTATATTTTATCTGGACAAATTGGTGAACAGGAACGACCAACTGAAATTCGGGATGCTTTGACAGATAAAATTTTGCGTGTTTAATAAAATTTGCAGATATTTTTTTAATTTTAATTGACAAATAGAATTTTAGTTTATATACTAACTAATAATAAGGTCAGTAATCTTTCCCAATTGGGGGCGAATTGGTTTCGACGTGGGTTACAAACCCTAAAGTGCATGTCGAGTGGCAGAATAACTCGTAAAATTAACTGCAACATAAGATAGTCGCAAACGACGACGTCTACGCTCTAGCAGCTTAATGCTAGCCTCTAGTTAGAAATGTGCTTGTGCATTTTTAAAACCTAGGGGTCGACTTCTTACAAGCTCGCAGAAATATTTGTTTGAGATTGCTCTGTTAAACTTATATCAAACTCGTTATTAAATTATCCTGCCTATCGGGTAATTAGTAATTAAATTTAATGATAGTGCTAAACATGTAGAGCTAAAGGCAGAGGATTTGCGGACGCGGGTTCGATACCCGCCGCCTCCACCATTCATTTTTTAAATCTTATCAAAAAAACATTTCTCTTTGGCATTAATTTGCTCATAATTTGGTAGTCCTAAAATAGGTAGTGCTAAACCTGTTATGTCTTTGAGACCTGACAGGTTTTTTGAGAACATCACTACTTTGTCCAGGACTACCCATAATTTAATTCTTATCTGAAGTTACGCAAATAAAATAGAAACCAAGAAAATATAAGACTTTAGATTTTATATCTGTCTGTATTGAATTTTCATAAGCCTTATAACATTTGGTTTTCAATTTTTCATATCTGCGTAACTTCAGTAAGTATTATAGAAACCTAAATAAACTCTACGACCTAACCACCTAACGGTGGAAGATATTAAAGAATGAACGATTTTAAATTTATAGATTTATTTGCTGGAATTGGCGGATTTCATATTGCAATGGAAGAGTTAGGAGGGAAATGTGTTTTTTCTTCCGAAATAGACCCTTTTGCTAGAAAAACTTATGAACATAATTTTAAAAAGAAAAATCCTGACTTGTTTAAATCTGGGATGTTTAATGATGATATAAGAAAAATAAACCCTATAGATTTACCTGATTTTGATATTTTATGTGCAGGCTTTCCGTGTCAGCCCTTTAGCCAAGCTGGTTACAAGAGGGGTTTTAATGATACGCATAAGTCAGAGAGAGGTAATTTATTTTTTAATATTGTTGAAATATTAGAAGCAAAAAACCCACAAGCCTTTTTTTTGGAAAATGTACGAGGTATTGTTAATCATGATAATGGAAATACCTTCAAGGTAATTAGTGATGTTATCGAAAATGAATTGAGGTATAGTTTTCACTATCAAGTAGTAAAAGCATCTGATTATGGTTTGCCACAACTAAGACCACGAACATTTATGATAGGATTTAAAAATGAGGGTGTATTATCAAACTTTTCATTTCCTCCTAAAGTACCTTTAAAATTTAATATGTCCGATGTTTGGGAAGGCGACTGCTCCAGAGAAATTGGATTTACTCTGAGAGTTGGTGGGCGAGGTTCAAATATCAATGATAGAAGAAACTGGGATTCATATCTGGTAAATGGTGAAGTAAAGAAAATAATGCCTAAACAAGCGAGGAAAATGCAGGGATTTCCTGAAAGTTTTGAATTTCCAGTGCCAAATACACAAGCTATGAAACAGTTAGGTAACAGTGTTGCTGTTGATGCAATAAAAGCGTGTGGTAAAGCTATGATTGCTCATTTAGAAACATTAACAACCACTAGAGAGAATATGGCAAATACTAAGAATAAAGGAGAGTGGACGGAACTGTATTCATTCTTAAAAGTTTTAAATGATAAAAAGCTGATGCTTGCTGATAAAAAACTAAATATTAACAACAATCTTGATCATTTTAATGTAACTAAAGTAACAACATTAAATATCGAAGAGTCATGTTATTTATTAGAAGATGATTTTGTTCTAGTAAAAAATGATATAACAGGTTTTGAGAAAAATATTAGAGTATCTGATTTTTTAAATAGTAATGTACTAAAAGAATTAGCTGGATTAATACGCTCTGGAAGTAAAACTTTTAATATTCCTGAATTTGACATAATACAAGATAAATTAGGCATTTCTATTACTAAGGGTGGGAGTAGTAATCAAAAAGCAGATATTGTTTTGGGTATAAACAATAATCAAATTTCAAAAGAAGATGAAGGGTTTGGAATCAAGTCGTATTTAGGAAGTAAGCCTACTTTACTGAATGCATCTGGAAATACTAATTTCATTTTTGAAATCTTAAATTTGCAACCAAATAATATAGATAATGTAAACTCGATTAATACTAGGACAAAACTAAAAGATAGAATTGAAAAAATACATACTCTAGGCGGAAGTTTTAAATTTAGCAAAATTGAAACTGAATCAATGGAATATAATCTTTCAATGGTGGATAGTTTAATTCCAGAAATTATATCAACAATGTTGCTGGAATTTTATTTAAATAGAACTAATGCAATAAGCTCTAATTTGGAAAACGTCTTTAATAAGGGAAATAAATTTAATACTGATTTAATTTCATTGCAAGTAAAAGTAAAACGCTTATTAGTCTCGATATTATTAGGTTTTTTTGCAGGTAAAAAATGGGACGGTAGTTATGTTTCAAATGGAACTATAGTGGTTAAAGACACAGGAGAACAGGTAGGGTTTCATATTATAGACAAGGATTCATTAGAAAATTATTTATTTGAAAATATTAAATTTGACATTCCATCAACTACTAGACATAGATACGGTAATCTTATTTTAGAAAATGATGGAAATATTTATTTTAAACTTAATATGCAACTGAGATTTTAAATATATATAACAAAATACAGCTAAACTCAAGCGTTAGTAGGTATGTTAAACACATTTATACCTCTTCCAAAAAAAATAGTAACTATCTACCAATTAAAGCTTTAAATGCGAAAAATTTTAACATAATTGATGCGCTTCGTTTCTCAGCATTACATTTTATGGTAGTCCTGAACAAAGTAGTGATGGTCTCAAAAAACCTGTCAGGTATCAAAGACCTAACAGGTT
>JAGLFE010000136.1 GCA_023144675.1 Thiomargarita sp.
ACTGAAAATTCAATCACTTAGAAAAAGTTGAGCCTCACATAAACAATTACTTCATACTTTTTTAAACTATAAACTCTCTAATTCCTCTATAATTTCCAACCAATCTTCCTCTACTTGCTGCAATTGTTTGGTAACATTAGCCTGTTTTTTTACATATTGTTGCACATTTTCTGGCGAATCATAAAGCTTTGGATCAGATAATTGGGCTTCTATTTTAGCTTTTTTATCTGTTAATTGATCTAATTGTTTTTCCAAATTTTTAAGACGATTTTGTAAATTACGACTGCGTTCTCGTTGCTGTATTTTAACTTGCTTTTGTAATTTTTGATTCTTATGTTGAGAATTTTTTTGCGATTTTTGGTCTAATAACCATTGTCGATAATCTGACAAATCGCCATCATATTGAGTAACGCCACCATTAGCCACTAACAATAATTGCTCAGTTGTGGTGCGTAATAAATGCCGATCATGAGAAACTAATATTAAAGCACCAGTATAATCGCTCAAAGCAAGCGTTAAAGCATGACGCATCTCCAAATCTAAATGGTTAGTTGGTTCATCTAATAATAACAAGTTCGGTTGTTGCCAAATTAATAAAGCTAGAGCTAATCGAGCTTTTTCACCACCAGAAAAAGGTTTAATCAGATTAACTGCCATATCACCAATAAAATTAAAACCACCTAAAAAGTTCCGCATCACCTGTTCAGTGGCGGGTGGTTCTAATCTCCTTAAATGTTCAAGCGGACTACTATTTTCATCCAACTGTTCTAATTGATGTTGCGCAAAATAACCAATTTTTAATTCCTCAGCAAAAATACACTCTCCTTGTTGCGTATTAAGTAATCGTGCTAACACCTTAATTAAAGTTGATTTACCTGCTCCATTAGCACCTAATAAACCAATCCGCGAACCTGCCGTAATTTGCAAATTAACTTGTTTCAAAATAAGAGTTTGTTCATAGCCAATATCAACTTTATCTAAAGTAAGTAATTGATGAGGACTATTGACGGGCAATTTAAATTGAAAATGAAACGGTGAGTTGACATGAGCTGGCGCAATTTTTTCCATACGGGCTAGAGCTTTAATTCGACTTTGCGCTTGTTTAGCTTTAGTAGCTTTATAACGAAAACGTTCAACATAATTTTGGATATGTTTTATTTCCCGCTGTTGTTTTTGATAACTCGCTTGTTGTAAAGCTAATTTTTCTGCATATTGCAGCTCAAAATCTTCATAATTACCAGTATAAAGATTTATAGTTTGTTGCTCAATATGTGCAATGGAATCAATTACATTATCTAAAAAATCCCGATCATGGGAAATCAAAAGCAAAGTGCCAGAATACTGTCTTAGCCAATTTTCCAGCCATAAAACTGCATCTAAATCCAAATGATTACTTGGTTCATCCAATAATAATAAATCAGAACGGCAAATTAAAGTTTGGGCTAAATTTAAACGAATTCGCCAACCGCCTGAAAATTCATTGACTGGTTTTGTATGTTCTTGAGGTTCAAAGCCTAAACCGTACATTAATTGAGCTGCTCGAGCTTCAGCGGTGTAACCATCAATTTCATCAAATTGAGCGTGTAAATTAGCTTCACGCATTCCATCATGATTTTTTTGGGCTATTATTAACTCAGATTGAATCTTGCGTAATACTTGATCGCCATCTAAAACATATTCAATCGCTGGCTTGGTTTCCATCGAAATTGTTTGAGCAACATGCGCAATAACTAAATTAGTTGGTAAATCAATATCGCCACTATCTTGGTGCAATTGATTGAGTAATAAAGTAAATAAACTAGACTTGCCACAGCCATTAACTCCAATAATTCCTATTTTTTGCCCAGCATGAATAGTTAAATTAACTTGTTCAAATAATGGTTTTATACCTCGTTGCAAAGAAAGATTGCGTAATCTGATCATAAAAATTAATATACCTATTTCGCTAATTTTAACCGCGTTATTCCTAATTTCACCCTAATTTTATCAATCATTGCCTTTGCTATACTACCTACTTCAAGACTATCTGCCGTTGCTAAAAAAGCTTCCAATCCCCAAGGTTGAATTTCAACTTTATATCCACCTTTAGATTCATTTACTACTAAAACTTTTAGTACTTGATCACTCCAAACTTGTTTTAAATATTGCAAAAGATAACGTTTTTTAGCCTCATTTTCAATCGAACGGGATGCTTTTGAAGTGCGTTCAGCAGTTTCTAAAATTTTAAATAATTGCTCTTTATCATAAGGAAAAGACTCATTAACCAAATGTGCCATCAATTGTCTTTGCATCACTAAATCAGCAAATCGACGTAAAGGTGAGGTTAATTGCGTGTACATGGATAAACCCAAACCACTATGTCCACCATTTTCTAAAGATAAAGAGGAACGCTCTAATAATTTACGTATTTTATAAAAGCACAATGGGTCATTAGTCATTTCTTCAGTAATTGGCTCTTTCGGAGCGTCTTGAGTACGGTAAATAATTGGAATTTGATTTTCATAAGCATATTTAGCTGCAATGTGATTCGCCAAAATCATCATTTCTGCTACTAATAAACGACTTGGAGAATTATTATTTAACATCGTAACTCGAATATTAGCTTTATAAACACTAATTTTATACTCCGGGCGTTGCAAGTTAAATGCTCCATTTAGCAACCGTTGTGCATTAAATTGCTTGGCACAGTTTAATAAAGCACGTAATTGTTCAGCCATTTCATCTTGTCCCTGCGCAATAAATTTATCAGCATCTCCATAATTTAAGCGGGCTAAAACTTTAATCGCTTCCCGTTTAATACTACTTTGCTTAATTTCTCCCTGTTCATCAACCCAAACTCGTATTACTAAAGATGAACGCACTTGTTCCTGATTTAAACTGGCTATATCACAGGAAATTTTTTCAGGTAGCATCAAAATAGTTTGAGATGGCAAATAAACAGTAGTTCCACGCCGCATAGCTTCTTTATCTAATACATCATCTTGCTGAATTACACTAGCAGGTTCGGCGATAGCGATAGTAATTTTCCAAGTTCCATCTGCCTCACGTTCAATAGCTAAAGCATCATCTATTTCACGAGTTTCTTTATCATCAATACTGAATAACAGTTCAGTTACTGCTTGGGATTCAGATGGTTGCCAATAATTAACTGTTTGAGCAAATTCATTAATCTCAGTTGGAAAATCCGCTTTTAAACCACCAACAATGACATCTCGATCGGCATCTAAAGGAATTCGTCCAATTTTTTGTAAAATTTCAAAAACTAATTCACGTGGAGATAACTTAACCGTAGTTGCAGTTTTAGTTATTAAATCTCCTATATTTTTATCTGCCTTAGCCTGTAGCCATAATTCTAAACGTTCGATAACAGGTAATAATTCATCTGATACGGCTGTAATTGGAAAATTAATTGCTTCATTTTTTTGGAGGGCAATTAAATATAAAAAGGGTGGAATAGGATTTTTACTAATTTCTTTTAACCAATTTTGAGCCAAAGATTGCATTTTAATTCGTGCTAATTCTTGTTCACGTTGCTGGTTTAATTTTTCAATTTGTTCAGCAGTGCGTGGCTCCCAATTAATTAATTTACGTTTGAAATGTAAACGATCTTTAGATAAAACTTGCCAAATAGCAATTAAATGTTCAGTAGTAATTTCTTCACCAAAATATAAATCAGCCAGTTCTTTAATATCAGAAATTTCTAAATCTAATGCAATTTCCCATAACAAAGCTATATCAATATCAGCATAAAGTTTGTCAACAACCGACTGAATTTTAGTTAGTTGCTCTTGCCAATCATTAGGGCTGGAAATGGTTTTTGGATATTGCCATAATAATTTATCTTCAGATAAACGAAAATCTCGCCCTTTTTCATTAATGGCTTGGATTTTATTCTTAATTCGTTTCGTAGTGCATAGGAGAATAATGTCATCGTTATCTTGAGCTGTCCAGATTTGACCTTCAAATTCAGTCACGATATGTCCTTTTTTTAAATTTTGCAAAAAATCTTAAATGATTAGCTTTAATATTTTCAATTAAATTCTGTGTTAATTTGTTTCATAATATATTATGAAATAATTAATCAATTACGCTGAGCCAACTTTTTCAACTAATAAAGTGGCGGCTTCATCTTGTCTAAGACTTAGAAAAAAACCACGCACTTGAATTTCTACTGGATCACCTAAAGGTGCATAACGAGTAATACTAAACTCACTTCCTGGAGTTAATCCCATTGAAAGTAATTTTTTGCGATAAATTTTATTGCCTTTTTCAAAACCTTTAACTATCCCTTTATCACCTAATTTTAAATCACGTAAGCTAAATTTCACGGCTTCTCCTTAATTTCCACAATATTGTGGCTGGCTAAATTATATAAACAAATATTTTTACAAACATCAACCAAACTTAATTTTTATATTTATGACTCAGGATTTAATAATCTTCTAAAGTTTCTTCAAACTAGTAAAGTCTTAAATGCCTAATAGATTTAAGTTTTGGGTTTTATAAAATCCTCATTCCTTAATACTTAAACCAATCATTTAATCGTTGATGTGCTGTCTCAATTCCCTTTCGTTTTAAGGCAGAAAATAATTGAATGCCGATTTCTTCACTAAATGATTTCGCTAATTGTTGACTTACTTTCTTTAATACTAACTGTCCTTTGCTATAACTAATTTTATCAGCTTTGGTTAATAAAATATGTACCGGCATTTTCACATAATTACACCACTCTAACATTTGCTGATCGAATTCAGTTAATGGATGTCGAATATCCATCATCAATATTAATCCTTGTAAACTTTGACGAATCTGTAAATAACTGGCTAAAGTTTTTTGCCAATGTTGCTTGACAGACATTGGTACTTTAGCAAATCCATAACCAGGTAAATCAACTAAACGTCGCGTTTCATCTAATTCAAAAAAGATAATTTGTTGAGTACGTCCAGGAGTTTTACTGGTATAAGCTAATTTTTTTTGATCAGCAATAACATTAATTGCACTAGATTTACCAGCATTAGAACGCCCAGCAAAAGCTACCTCAAAGCCGATATCTTCAGGTAATTGGGATATTTTATGCGCACTAATCCAATATTTTGCTTGTCGGTATGGTGATGAAGACATATTTAACCTATTAGATTGGAAAATAAATAGTTATTTTTTCTTAACATGTTTTATCATACGTTGGCGTTTTTTCAGCTGGCTAGGTGTTAAGATATTTTTACGATCTTTAAATGGATTTTCAGTTTGTTTAAATTCTAATCGAATTGGTGTTCCATCTAAAGAAAAAACTTCTCGAAAAAACTTCATTAAATAACGTTTATAAGCATCTGGCAATGAATTAACTTGATTGCCATGAATAATAAATAATGGCGGATTATGCCCACCTTGATTAGCATAACGTAATTTAATTCGCCTACCGTGTCTTAAAGGTGGTTCGTGATTAGCAACCGCTTTTCGCAAAGCTTGATTTAATTTAGAAGTTCCAACTCGACGATTTGCTGCTTGCCAAATAGCTTGAGTTGCATTTAATAAATTTTCTACTCCACTACCATGCAAGGCTGAAATAAAATGTACTTGGGCAAAATCAATAAAATGTAATTTTCGATCTAATCGATCACGTATTTGTTCCCGATGATAAGATTCTAATCCATCCCATTTATTCATGGCAATTATCAAAGCTCGCCCACTTTCCAATACATAACCAAGTAAATTGGTATCTTGGGTTGTAATACCTTCACTTGCATCCAAAACTATAATTGCAATATTTGATGCTTCTACTGCTTGCAAAGCTTTAATTACACTAAATTTTTCAACAGATGCTGATACTTTTGAACGCCGTCTAACTCCAGCAGTATCAATTAAAGTATATGCTTGTTGATCACGGACAAAGGGAATAAACAAACTATCACGAGTAGTTCCAGGTTGGTCGTAGGTAATAACTCGTTCATAACCTAAAATACGATTAACTAAAGTAGATTTACCTACATTAGGTCTGCCAATCACCGCAATTTTAATTCCCATATCATTATCATCAGCCGAAAAATCAGTTTTTTCTGGGAACTGCGACAATATCGTTTTTATCAATTCACGAATGCCTTGTCTATGCACAGCGGAAATGGAATGCAATTGCGCAAAGCCTAATTTTTGAAAATCAGCACTAATTATCTCATCTCGTAAACCTTCCGCTTTATTAAGAATTAGATGAATGGGTTTGTTTAATCGGCGTAATTCTTGGGCAATTTCTTCATCTAAAGCGGTTAAACCAGAACGTGCATCGACTAAAAATAAAATATAATCGGATTCTTCAATAGCTAATAATACTTGCTGAGTAATACGTTCATCAATAATATTATCTTTTTTGCCTAAACCTCCAGTATCAATTACCCAGAAAGCACGACCATAGCCTTGCCCACGTCCGTATTGCCGATCACGTGTTAGCCCTGGTTGATTAGCGACAATCGCATTACGAGTTTTAGTAAATACATTAAATAAAGTGGATTTGCCGACATTAGGACGACCAACAATTGCAATGGTAGGGATCATTTGATTATAAGCAGGATATAGAAATAAATAATATTTTATGAAGTTTAGTTATTATTATACAAGTAACTTGGTTATTTTTTCTAAATATTAATTATTTTTTTCTAATTGATTTATTTTGATTGTAAATACCAATTGAGAAGTTTTTATTTAAAATCAAACGTAACTACCTACTATAAAAAGAACTTCCAAACGACTTAGAACCACTAAAAGTAATTATAAATCATTTGAAAAGTAGAAAATTACTTCCTGCACAATGAAGAATAAATTCATTATCTTCTATAGCGTAAATTAAAATCCAATCAGGTTCAATATGATAATCAAGCTTATTCTTGTAATTACCGCTGAGAGAAATCATGGTATTCAGGAGCTAATGTTTGTCCTTCTGCAATTTATGCAACAATACTCAGTAACTTTTCAATATTTTTCCTACTTCGTAAAACTTGTTTGATATCTCGTTTAAACTGAGGGTAGTATCTGAATAAAGTAGTGGTGAATAAAATTAAATCTTGGTAAAGCTTATGAGGTCTTATATGCTAGAAATAAGTTGGGTCAGTAAAACATAACCCAACAAAATAAGTCCAGGAAAATATTTAAGGAATATGCAGTTCTCCAAAACTACTACTACCAGAACATGTATTCATATCCAAATCAATAGAGCTATCGCCTGAGCAATTAGAAGCTTGCACCGCAATATATAAATCTGTGCCTGATGCTAAAGATGCGCCGATTTTTGTTTGTAAACCAAGTGGGATTAAGCTAATATTATTGAATGTAATTTCATTAATGGGACAGGAATAAGGTGCATATAATAAGCTATATCCTCGTGCAAAAGGATCAGTCGCCCAAGAAACTTCAGCATAATTATTATCCACCAAAAGATTTAATTCTGGCTCATTTGGACGAGGTGTTACACCAGCTACACATTCACCAATATGTAAAGTTGCGGTTGTTGTTACGGAAAAATCGCAAACTTGAACCAAGGTTGAGAAATCAGTTAATTGAGCAGGATTGTTAAATATAGAAGCATCTGCTGTATGTTTATAAACAGTTTCGTCCATCATTATTTTTGGAGTCAATTCATAATTATTACAAATTGTTCCATCTTGACGACAAGCAGTAACACTTAACTGGGTTTTACCATTTATGTGAGGTAAACTAATCTGTTCAGCACCAAGTAAGCTGGTTTCGATAGATAAAATATCATCTTGATAAGAAAATTTGGAATTAATACGATATGTGCAACTAATTAAATCGGCAATCGTTATCAAAATTTCATTAAGACTTCTTTCTCCACTACGTATATCTTCTATATTAAAAAAAGAACCACCAGTTTTCTGAGCCAAATTTAACATAGAAATTGCATTAACACCAATCACGTGAGTTATTACTCCAGCTAAACGCAATTGTTCAATAACTGCACTAATAGTATTGCCTTCTTCATTACAAGGACTGTTATCAGGATGAGGAATAGAATCTGATATAATAATAGCCACTCGATGTGAAGTTGAACGCCAATTTTGATCCGCAATAGTATGAGCTAATGCCGACAATAAAGACTCGGGTATATTATTACCACCACTTGCTGTTAAAGAACTAATCCAACTACCCATTTCATTTACACTATTGGTTAAATTGCCTTCATTGTAAATATTGTAGGGCATATCATTAGGTTCACCACATTCTGCTTCTACATTAGGGAAATCTTTATATTCAGTTAAACCCAAATTATAATTTATACCAGCATCTGCAATGATTTTTGAAAAATTAATTACCGCAGTTTGCATAGCTGTAATTTCATCTGTCATTGAACTGGTAGTATCGAAGACGAAAATAATATCTTCTTGCCTGCCAGTAGAAGTACAATCTAAGTAATTGCGAATGTTATCACATGATACCTCTTCTTCTGCATTAATATTATATGAAGTCGATAGTGCTAACGTAGAAGTCAATATAATAGGCACAAATAATTTAAAATTTTTTAAATACATAATAATCCTCTCAAATAATTAAATTAACGATAATTAAAAGTAATAAAAATAATATTTATCACACATTATAAAGTGTAATATATGAATTAAAAATTATCAAGTTGCAAAATTTTTTAAACATTAAATCGAAAGTGCATAACATCACCATCTTGTACAATATATTCTTTACCTTCTAGTCGCCACTTACCAGCTTCTTTAGCACCAGCTTCTCCATTATAAGTAATAAAATCTTGGTAAGCAATTACTTCGGCTCGAATAAATCCACGTTCAAAGTCGGTATGAATTACACTAGCTGCTTTCGGTGCGCTATTCCCAATACGAATTGTCCACGCTCGCACTTCTTTAGGACCAGCGGTAAAAAAAGTTTGTAAATTGAGTAATTGATAGCCAGCATAAGTAACTCGATTTAAACCAGCCTCTTTTAAACCTAAATCTGCTAAAAATTCTTGCGCTTCTTGTGCTGTTAAACCTACTAAATCAGATTCTGTTGAAGCACAAACAGGTACAACTTCTGTTTTTTCTTGTAAAGCTATTTTTTGCACTTGTTCTAAATAAGGATTATTTGTAAAACCATTTTCAGCTACATTGGCAATATATAACACCTTTTTATTAGTTAATAAATGCAAATCTCGTAACAACGCTTGTTCATCTGCATTTAATTCCAAAGTACGAATAGCTTGTCCATTATCAAGGTGGGCATAAAGTTTTTCAAATAACGCTTTTTGGATAAAACTTTCTTTTTTGCCACTACGAATATTTTTAGCAACTTTTTGTAAAGAACGTTCCACCGTTTCTAAGTCAGCTAGAGCTAATTCGGTATTAATAATTTCAATATCATCTGCTGGACTAATTTTACCAGAAACATGACTAATATCATCATCTTCAAAACAACGAACTACATGTGCAATAGCTTGAGTTTCACGAATATTAGCTAAAAATTGATTACCTAAACCTTCGCCTTTAGAAGCTCCAGCCACCAATCCAGCAATATCGACAAATTCCATAGCAGTTGGAATCACTTTTTTAGGTTGCACCATGTCAGCTAATCTATCTAAACGATTATCAGCTACTGCCACAATTCCGACATTAGGTTCGATAGTGCAGAAAGGATAATTTTCGGCTGCAATTTCATTGCTGGTTAAGGCATTAAATAAAGTCGATTTACCAACATTAGGTAAACCAACAATTCCACATTTGAATCCCATATTTAATTTAAGTATTTTAGTAACGGCTTAATTGAATTCTGAGCCAAGATTAAAGTAACACTATACAGTGTATCTATTTATCTACATTTTAATATGAATGGAGAAAAATTTGCATATTTTTTTTTAAATAAAAAATTAAAGTTACGCAAAAAAATGGAATTTATTATCTGAAGTTACGCAGAT
>JAGLFE010000137.1 GCA_023144675.1 Thiomargarita sp.
TTGTAAATAAATCCAACAATACACAAGAATCAACTAAAATACCATTCATTACATACCCCTAGTAAGATTCATAATTTCATCTGTTGTCATATTTACTGTTGCGATTCCCCGAAATTTTCTAAAGTTGCCTGTTATTTTAGGTTGCTTAAGTCTTATAATATAAAACTTTCCATTATCTTCCTTAAAATCAACTTCAGTTTCAGGAAAAATACCTAATGTTTTTCGCACATTTTGAGGAATAGTTATTTGTCCTTCTGTAGTAATACGCATAATTTAACTTTATATTTAAAAAATTAATTTAACTGATATGTTTTTAGAATCAATGACTTGATTAAAATCAACAGAATAATTATATAATTCTTGGTTAAAAATGTCAATATTTTTTTTGAGGTTTATATTTTTTGTTATTTTATTAGAAATTCATTAACCATAATAATAAACGTTTGCGGATTGAAAAATTCATTTTGGAATTATGTAACCTACGCCACGTATAGTGCGAATTAAATTTTTGCCTAATTTTTTACGTAAATAGTGAATATGAACTTCAACCGCATTACTTTCTATTAAATCATCCCAACTGTATAAACTATCTTCCAAACGGGTACGTGATAGCACTTTTCCCACATTTTCCAGCAACATTTGTAACACTGAAAATTCTCTATGCGATAAATCAATTAATTTACCAGCTTGGGTAACGGTGTGAGCAGCTGGGTCAAGACGTAATTGACCCTGTTCGATGCAGGGCGAAGTGCGACCAGTTTGGCGACGTAATAATGCCCGCAATCGAGCGGTTAATTCGTCTAAATCGAAGGGTTTAATCATATAATCATCGGCACCACCATCTAAACCCGTTATTTTATCTGCAATACTATCACGGGCGGTTAAAATCAACACTGGAATTTGATTGCCTCGATTACGCAAATCTCGCAGAATATCTAAACCTGTTTTTTTAGGTAAAGCTAAGTCTAAAATAAGGGCATCATATTGCTCAACTTTAAGAGCATTTTCTCCCATTTGACCATCTTGCATCCAATCAACTGCATAATTCGCTTGTGTTAAACCAACTTGAATACCGTTGCCCAATAATTTATCATCTTCTATTAATAATAAACGCATTGTTAAGATTTCCTTAATGTTTGGAGTTTATAATTATCAACAATGCAATTAGCAGATAATTTTTTAACTCTTTTATAAATTATAGAGGTATTAAGCATGAAAATAAACAGCGAATTTATATTTGTCAGCACACTGCTATTATCTAGCTCGGTTTATGCGACCGAAGCCGTTGATGAATTGCTAGAGGAATACCAACAAGTATTGCAATCTGAGCAAGAAGAAGTTTCTTTTACCGCCGAAGCTGGTGAAATTTTATGGTTTCAAGAATTTGCTGATGAAAAATCTGGAAAAATTCGTCAATGTACTACTTGCCATACTGATGATTTACGCAATGAAGCTAAACATACTCGCACTGGTAAGTTAATCAAGCCAATGGCTCCATCCGTTAATGAAGAACGTTTAACCGAGATTAAAAATATTCGCAAGTGGTTAAAGCGCAATTGCAAATGGACTTTAGGGCGTGAATGCTCGGCTCAAGAAAAGGGCGATGTACTTACTTTCATTCAAGCACAATAATTTTGGAGATAAAACTATGAAAATATTATCAATCCTGATATTAGTATGTATGGTTTTTCCTGCATACGCAGACGATGATTCAAGTAGCGGCGACGATAATCAAATCACGGCAGTTGACAATAAGCAATATCTCAATGAATGCGGTAGCTGTCATTTTGCTTATCAACCTAGTTTGTTACCAATCCGCTCTTGGAAAAAGTTGATGTTGCAACTGGCTGATCATTTTGGCGACAATGCGGAATTAGCTGCTGAAGAACAAAAGCAATTAACTGATTATTTAGTTGCCAATTCTGCTGATTTATCACCAGATAAGTTTGCTAAAAAGTTGTTACAAGGATTAGCAAAAGATGAAACACCATTACGTATTACGATAATACCTTATTTTGTACATGAACATGATAAAATTCCTAAAAAAGCAATTGGCGATAATCCAGAAGTTAAATCACTAAGTTATTGCAATAAATGCCATACTGGCGCAGAAACTGGTAATTATTCTGAAAATAGCATTAAAATTCCCGGTTATGAACGTTTGAATGATGACAATAGTTCTCATTAGAATAAATTTTTAGACTTGACAGGTTTTAAAAGCCTATCAGGTCTTTGGATTTATTGTTCACGCAACTCGAACTAAATATTATGAATAATTTACCCAAAAAAAACCGAATTCGTGTTTGGGATTTACCCACTCGCCTATTTCATTGGTTACTCGTATTTGCGTTTGCGCTGGTATGGCTAACTCAGGGCGATGACCGATATTTGGATATTCACCTATTTGCTGGTTATTTATTTTTGGGATTACTTGGTTTTCGCTTAATTTGGGGAATCATGGGTAGCTATTATGCGAAATTTCATAATTTTAGTTACAATTGGCCAACCGTTTGGCATTATTTAACAACATTATTTACTTCAAAACGTAGCCATTTTATTGGACATAATCCGGCAGGAAGTTGGGCAATTTTTATCATTTTAATTTTAGGCTTGCTGGTTGCAGTAACTGGTTTAATTACTTTAGGCGGTGAAGAACAACATGGTATATTGGCTGGCGTAATTGGTTTTGCGACTGGTAATTATTTTCATGGCTGGCATGAATTGATGGCTTGGCTAATGTTAGCAATAGTGAGCTTGCATATTATAGGCGTGTTAGTTGAAAGCTATTTGCACCGCGAAAACTTAATTAAGTCCATGATTACGGGCTACAAACTTTCAACGCCTTGCGATATTCATGTTAAGCCCGGTTATTTTACGGCAATTAGTCTATTTTTGGCAGTCATTATAGGTACGTTAGGCTATTTTAGTGGCTATTTTTTATCAAAAGCAGAAGTTTATAGACCTTTTATTGGACCAAAATTAATACAAAATGAATTATGGAATGAAGCTTGTGGTGAATGTCATTTATCTTATCATCCTAATTTATTACCCATGCGTTCTTGGCAAAAGATGTTGTCTGAACAGGATAATCATTTTGGTGAGGATTTATATTTAGAAGGAGAAACAATTTTAGAACTTTTAACTTTTGCCAGTCAAAATGCAGCCGAGAATGAATTTACTGAAGCTGCTTGGAATATAACACATTCGATACCATTAACAAAATCGCCCTTGCGTATTACTAAAACAACTTATTGGCTAGAACAACATATTGACATACCTAAATATATTTGGAAACATCCTGATATCATTTTTCAAGGCAATTGTGGTGTTTGTCATTTAGATGCTAAATTAGGAACATTTGAAGATGCAGCGATGTATTTGCCCAATTAACGCAATGTTTAACTTTTTTAAGTGATTGAATTTTCAGTTTTTGGTAAATACGGATAATCATATTTACCTAGCTTAAATAAATATAATGTAACTATCTACCAAGAAATACGTATAAAATTAAGTAAAAATGTAGGATGCTGTTGAGGAACGAAACGCATCAATCGTGTTCTTAATTCGCATTTAAAGTTGAATTGGTAGATAGTTACGATATTTTTTGCAACTTGCAAACGAGGAAAATTAAAATGAAATATTTACTAGCGATACCAATATTAATAACAACTGTATCTATCAACGCCGAAG
>JAGLFE010000138.1 GCA_023144675.1 Thiomargarita sp.
ATTTAACCTTTTTTGTAAACTGTCCAAATCAGAATTTTAGAATTAACAGAATAACAAAAGTACAGCGAATTTACGAAATCATCGAATTAAAAGTATGGCTTATCCACTGTTGGATTCGTTTATTTCGCTGATTCGTTGTACTATATACCAAACATATACGGCTTACGAATTATGCAACTAAACGTTCTGAATGTAAATGTGTTTTATCACCTATTCCCATTAGTAGATTCTCAACATTAATGTCTTCATCAATTTCATCCCAATGTAACCCACTGCCACCACCACTCATTTCATATAGTTGACGTTGTTTAGGAGTTGCATTGAGTAAACGAGGAAAATAGGCGAGTGGTACTCCCAATTTACGTCCATCGATTAATTCAACCCACATCATATCTGAGTCGAATTCAATATTTTTTGCTAGTGGTTTATAAGCCAAAATATTCATTCCATTTTCTCTTAATTAGTTCTTGGTTTTGTTTAACAATACGTGATAATTCCCGTAATTCTGCTGATGAAATATCATAAGCTTCAGCAAGTCGTGTTTCTGGAATTAACCAAAATTTAGCAGTTGCACCGCCTTTTCTAACATGAATATGGCAAGGTTCAAGTGGAATTCCTTCATTGGAGAAAAAGAAAAAACGGTAACTTTTATGTCTAAAAATAACTGGCATACTTTAACATCTTTTCAATAAACCTTTAAATTATCAGAATCAGGATTAAAGGATAGCAGTACAGCGAATTGACGAAATAATCGAATTAAAAGTATGGCTTATCCACTGTTGGATTCGTTTATTTCGCTGATTCGTTGTACTATGTACTAATAGATATAGATGGTTAATGGTGTGTGTGGTGCATGACGCTATCGCTTCACCCTTACGAGTTACAAATTTATAAATCGAACCTATACGGCTTACGAGTTTGAAGGTGAAGATTATTACGCAGTGCTGCTTTTCGTCCTTTTTCTAGGAGATATTTTAGTCCATCAGTCGTATTCATGTTTTTAATTTCTTCATAGAGATTTTGCTTTAAATTCCAAACTTCTTGTTGTGCTTGTGGAACTTGCCGAGTATATTTAAGTTTGTTCATCATCAAGAACCTCAAATGGTGTTAAAATTTCTAACGGGTATAAGTAGTTGTTTGCTAAATTAATTTGTAATAATTTATGTTTACGATTAATATTGGCAAGATGTTTGTAATTCCACGTTAATAAAATATCAATTTGATTTACCACGCAGATAGCCACATGAAAAGCATCAGCCTTGCTTTTAGCTGGTAGAATACCTTTATTGAGATATAATTCAGACAATTGAACTATTTCATCTGAACTTTGTTCGGCGACAAAAGATATTGGATAGTTATTAATCACCTCCATCAATTGAGTTCGTTTGTCATTATCTTGTGTGGCTTCAATTTCGGCAATAACAATATTAGAAATATAAACGTCATACTTTTCAGTTTTAACCCAATTTTCAAAAAATTCAATGGTTGCATCTCGTAATTGAGGTGCATCATCAGCGAACAGAAAATTGATAACGGAAGTATCGAAGTAAATTTTTAGTCGTTTTATAAAATGATTATGTTAAAAAATCCTAATCTGTTAAACTAAACACCCAAACTCAATAGAAAGAGTAAAATGTAGGGTGGGCAACGGTTTTTTCGGTGCAACGGCAAAACGTTAAAACAAAACCTCGTTCAAAAATACCATATCAGAGATAATGAGATGAATGCCGTTGCACACAAAAAGACGTTTGCCCACTCTACCTAGCTACGTTCACTTATTAATTGATATTTGATTAACCGATTTTTTAGGTATCAATCTATCTTGATATTGTTTCTGAAATTCTATGTAATATTTCACTAATTTATAAGGATCATGTCCGCATTCAGCTGAAATACGTTGCCGTACTTTTCTGATACGGGTAAGAGTTGGTTCATTCATCATAATTCTTGTCTCCTAATAATTCGAGTGGTGTTACTAAAGTTGGTGAAAATAAACCTAATAGTGTATTGAGTTGTCTGATATGCTGAAATTTATTAGCATTAGCTAAATGTTTGCAATTCCAAGTCAATAGAAAATCACATTTGTGATATGATGCGATGGCTAAATGCAGTGCATCTCCAGTTGGATCATTTGGCATTAATTTATGTTTGATATAAGCTGCTGTTATTTCAGTAATTTCAATTTCTATACGTAAAAAGGAAATCTCATCTAATAATGATAAACAATCAGATTGTTTGGCATATTCTCCCTTTTTCAATTCATCAAAAACGGCATAACTACTGAATAATTCAAAATAATGTCGTTGCTTATCCCACCATTGACGTGTCCATTCACGACGAGCCATAGCAGGCACATCAGTTCTATCTTCATAATAAAAACTTGGAATACTGGTTTCAATATAAACGTTTTTTTGCATATTGTTATTTTATTGTGATGAAGATTAGTTGTAAGGTGTACAAGCGAAGCGTCATACACCAAAACCAAATAATAAATTATAGCCATTGAGGTATAGATGGTAAATGGTGTGTGTGGTGCATGACACAATCGCATAATGCACCCAACAAATCATAAATTATTTTAATTTACCAAATATATATGGCTTAATGAGTTAATCTTTTTTCTTCAA
>JAGLFE010000139.1 GCA_023144675.1 Thiomargarita sp.
TTTAATTGGTAGATAGTTACAATTTGGCTTATAAATAAAATTAGAATTTTCCTAAGTTTAGAAAAAATAGTTTCAACACTTGAATTAAAATTACCATTAATTAAAAACTAAATATTTTTGTTACATGCAATTATTTGCTTTTGGACTTAACCATAATACTGCGCCAGTAGAATTACGCGAACAAGTTAATTTTTCACCTGAACAGATTAAATATGCTCTAAATGAAATTATTGAACGTGAATTAGCGCAGGAAATTGTCATTATTTCAACTTGTAATCGTACTGAACTATATTGCGGGCTAGAATGCGATACCATGCAAGCAATTATGCATTGGTTAGCGCAACATAATAACATTGAACCGCAGTTGCTAAAACAGCATCTTTATACTTACACTCAAGCTGATGTTGCACAACATTTATTTCGAGTTGCCTGTGGTTTGGATTCAATGATTTTGGGTGAGCCACAAATTTTAGGGCAGATAAAGACAGCTTATAGTACAGCACATAAGGCTGGAACTTCAAAACAACTATTAAATAAATTATTTGAATACAGCTTTTCCGTGGCTAAACAGGTGCGAACTGATACTGCAATTGGCTCTAGCCCAGTTTCAGTTGCCTTTGCCGCTGTACGTTTAGCCCAACAAATTTTTGGAGATTTAAATAATTATACCGCATTATTAATTGGAGCGGGGGAAACAGTTGAATTGGCAGCCCGACATCTGCATGAAAATCAGTTAGGTCGGATGATTATTGCGAATCGAACGGTAGAAAAAGCAAGGCAACTGGCTAAAGAGTTTTCTGGCTATGCAATTACTTTGGAAGAAATTCCCGCCCATCTTGTTGAAGTAGATATAGTTTTGTCATCAACTGGCAGCACTACGCCGATTTTATATAAAAAAGATGTGATCGAAGTAATTCAAAAACGTAAACACCGTCCTATGTTTATGGTTGATATTGCAGTTCCACGTGATATTGAGCCGACTATTGGAGAATTGGAAGATGTTTATTTATATAGCGTTGATGATTTAAATGAAGTTATTCAAGATAATTTACGTTCTCGTGAGCAAGCCGCTTTGAAAGCTGAGGAAATTATTGATACTCAAGTAGCGCATTTTATCGGCTGGTTAAATTCCTTGAATGTAGTGGATACTATTTGCCATCTTCGTGATCAAACTCAAGAATATCGCCATGAAATTGTTAAAAAAGCTAAACGTATGGTTGATAATGGTAAATCGCCTTATGAAGCAATTGATTATTTAGCCCATACTTTAACCAACACTTTTTTACATACGCCTTGTACTCAATTGCGTCAGGCAGGTTATGAAGGACGAGATGATTTGGTTGCTGTTGTACAACAATTATTTCAATTGAGTGATGATGAAATGGATAACAACTGTTGAAGTCAAAAAGTTTAATTCTTTTTTATATACAATTCCTGTAGTTTTTCTGTCAGCTTTAATTTTGGGTTTTTATTTAGTCCTAGTTCATTAATTAAAATTGGAGTGTAAAAGGCATTTCTACGCTGGAGTATAGGAACGATGCAATCCATTATAATGTATAATTATTGTAATTACTCACCCCACCCCTAAATATATGTAACCAATTGAATTTAAAGGTAATTTTTAATGAATAAAACCTTCTATTTTTAAATAACGTATTTTTATAAATAGTTGATTTTATTAGTATTTAATTTTTTCGATTTTATTTGTTATTTTTTAGCTAATTTTTTTACTTTTTAAATCAATTAGTTATATGCTACTACCTGGGGTGAGCAATTACTAATTATTAATCAATGCGAATAGATTCAACGCGGCGATTTAAAGTCCGTCCTGATTCCGTTTCATTGGTATCAATGGGTTGCTCTTCCCCATGAGCGCGAATAACAAGACGTTGTTCGGTTAATCCATATTTCTCATCTAGGTATTTTCTAACTGATTCGGAGCGTTTGTATGAGAGGGCTAAATTATAAATGTCATTGCCAACACTATCGGTATGCCCAGTAATCATTAAAATTGAATTGGCACGTTGCTTACTTTGTAAAACTTGTCCAAATTTGTTTAACAAGGGCTTTGATTTTTCTAAAATAGCAGCTGAATCAAACTCAAAATGGATTAAAGCCACTATTTTTGGTGGTTCATCATC
Source organism: Thiomargarita sp. (assembly GCA_023144675.1). Lineage (GTDB taxonomy): Bacteria > Pseudomonadota > Gammaproteobacteria > Beggiatoales > Beggiatoaceae > JAGLFE01. The sequence goes on from JAGLFE010000139.1 coordinate 2,142, forward strand.
TTCAATGCTGCCAGGGTTGCGATAACCACGAGTTCTGGGCGGTTTTTGTAGGGCTTGAATAATATCGGTTATTTCTATTTCCGAATTTGCAATGATAGGTTTTTCTGCCCAAGTAAAGTATTGAAATGTAAGTAAAAAAATCGCTAAAATTATTTTAATCATGTTAAACCTCAATCATGCCAAAATTTAATAATGCGAATTAAGAGTCAAAAGATAATAAAAACATAGCTGCAGACAATCTGCCAAAAACATGAACCATCAAACCTTTATAAGAACGAAACTTGGAAGCGATTTGAATATTAGTTTTTTCTTGAATCCAATTAA
>JAGLFE010000014.1 GCA_023144675.1 Thiomargarita sp.
ATTTATTATAATTCATTATAAATTATTGATTTTAGCTAAAAATATAATAAAAAATAACAAATTTAAAATTGATAATGAATCGGGCAAATTGACCTAAAACCTAATAAAAAATTACAATTTCAACTGCACAGTATGTCCAGGTTGATTGCTAGGATGTTCTGCGTTAGTAAACACTGAACGATCATTTTTCATCACAATAACTTCAAAAAAGGGCTGAAACCGTTCTTCAGAAATACCAAAAGCGTTGAGAAATTTATTGAATAACACCTGTTCTTCTGGAGCAGCTTCACCATCTGACAAAGATGAATCTAATATATTAGCTAAAATACACATTTTCTGTGCATCAGTTAATAATGGTGTAATTTCTGCTAAAAGTTCATCATCTGAATGACTTTGCTGGTATCTGAAAGCACGATCTAATAATTTTTTATTTTGGGCACCAACTCCAATGCTACCACCACTGTCTTCTCCACCCAAAACAGCCAGTAATTGACCCACCTCTTCATTTTCAACTTTGCCATCAGCACCAATCATATAAATTAATGAAGTAGCAAATGCAAAATGAGGCGTAACTTCATCCGTATCGCCCTTAAACATATCAAAAAGTCCCATATAAATCTCCTATTATATTTTAGTATTTTAAATAAAAAATGATGGTTTTTTGGAAATTTTTATAGAAATTTATCTCTACAAAAATCAAAAATTTAACTATGTAAAATATAATTCATATTTAACAATGATTACCATCTCTCGTTTTCATTATTGGCTCAATAACTCGGGTAAAAATGAGGGATGACAATATGCCACCTGATATTGGTCCAACAATGTAAACTATAAAAAACCCTGCCTTTTCATCAGGTAAAGCCGCTTCTCCCCAGCCCGCAAGCATGGAAAACATTCTTGGCGAAAAATCTCTGGCTGGATTTAATCCTGCTTGTGTAAGAGGTGCTATAATCGAAATGATTATTGTTACCGTTAAGCCTATAAGTATCGGTGTCAGAGAAGTATCTGGTCTGCCAGTATTACATCCTTCGGTTAAGGAAAAGATAAGAAATACTAGAATAAATGTACCGAAACTTTCTGCTAAAAATGCGGTTGTCATTGATACCGATACATTTGAACCAGCTGTCGGATTTGGATAATATTCACCAAATATCATCGCTGTTTTTATCGAATCTAAACTTCCTCTAGTAATATGATTTAGTTCCTCATATTGTGCAATTGAAGGAGAAAAAATAATATATAAAACACTAGCCGCAATAAAAGCCCCTGAAAATTGTGCAACAAGATAAGTAGGTAATCGCCTGATACTCATCCGTTTTCCAATGACCATTGCGATGCTAACTGCTGGATTCAAATGCGCACAAGAAAGATGCCTTGTAGCATATATTGCAAGAGAAATACTAATTCCCCAAATAATAGCAATTTGGAATAAACCTGAATGGGCGGAAAAAAGTATTGTTACTGCAACTGAGCCACAGCCAAAGAAAACGATGATAAATGTTCCTATAAATTCCCCTACAAATTCACTAAGATACTTCATATATTTTTTCAATGATTTAACTTTTGATCAAAAGTTGATAGTTAATTTCCATTATAATAATATACTTTTTCGTGAATTTAAAACAAACAACTCTTCTAATCGATTATTCATTTTTAATAGTTTTTCATTTTTTCTGCGTAAAATCCCGTTAGAACCTTTAGTAGATATATAAAACTTATCTTTTGCCTCAGTATCAATGATTGAGAAAATATTTCCTTTTTTAAAATTATTTGGGCAAGGAGATGTATTAAGAAACGTATCTTTATCAATGTGAGTAAAATCATCATTTAAAAGATAAAGCTTAAACTTCTTATCAATAATTTTATCAAATTCCAAATTTTTAAATATATCTTTATTAAAAGTTGTATTTAAGTTAAGTATATTACTACCTAGCCATTTTATTACAGGAATTGCCCAAGAATTACCTATAGCTTGATAACGATTTGTATCTCGATTATTCGGTATCTGAGTATAATTATCTGGAAATCCCATTAACCTTTCGCATTCTAAAGGTGTTAATCTTCTTATGTTATGATTTTGAGATATGTATAAAGAACCATTATATGCTGCAGCATTTCCATTCCATTTAGTTCCGTATGCAGAATAAAGACAATCAGTATATTCTCTGAAAACTTCACACTTAATAAAATTAATTTCCCGTTCTAACTTTGATTCATTATTAAATAATGATAAATTACCTTTACTTATAACCTTGTTAGAGTATAAATTTTTATAATTAAATAAGTTATTGTTATGCTTAGTAAGCTCAAACAAAATTTGATTTGGTATTTCATTTTTATCAGTAGCTATGACAAACAACCTTCTTCTTTGTTGAGGAAGTCCAAAAAATTTGGCATCTAATATTCTCCAAACCACATTTCTTGTTTTACCAAATAATATTCCAGCAGCAGACCATTTCTTTAGTTTTATTTCTTCTTCAAGACCAGCTAAACCAGATATGAAAATTCCAAACGCATTTGTTTTATCCCTTAAAACGCCTTCTACATTCTCCCAAAGAACAATAGACCTTTGTTTACCTTGATTTATCCTAATTTCATCAATAGCATTAGCTATATCTATAAATGATAATGTTAATGACCCTCTTTTATCAAGTAATCCCTTTTTCCAACCAGCTAATGAAAATGATTGGCATGGAGTTCCACCCAATAAAACATCAGGAACTTTTATTATTCCTTTTCTTAATGACTCTGAAATTGTGTGCATATCTCCTAAATTTTTTATATTAGGATAATGATATTTTAATACACGGTTAGGAAAATCAGCAATTTCAGAAAACCATAAAGGTTCTAAATTTAAATCTTTAAAAGCTACACTAGCTGCATCAATACCTGAACAAATACTTCCAAAATACATGATATCCTCTATTTTATATTAGCTAATAAGTTATTTAAACTTTCTCTCCATTCTTGTATATCATACCAACCACAACCAATACAACCTAGTTCAGATTTTTTACCTAATTTAGGTATTTTTTTTGACCAATCAATCCCACCTTTATAAAAATACTCAATACCAAATAATATTCCTCTTTTGTTAGTTTGAAAACATTTACGACATATTTCTCTTTTTTGCTGGTTTCTTTGGTTATCAATTAGTTGAAATTTTTGTCTTATTTTTTCTTCAGATAAACTTTCATTTAATTCTCTTGTCTTTTCATCCCATCTTATTTCAGAAAATTTGTGGTCAGGCAATAAACCTGATTTATTCGCTGAACTCAATTCATATATATTTGTTGCTTTTAAAATATCAACTACTCTTTTTTTAAATATAGCACTCATGACCTCATATCCTGTTACTCCTCCTTTAGGAATCGGTAACAACATTATATGAGTACCTTTTAAAGATGAACCTATAATTTTCATACTTGTGTTTGTTGCAAGCGTATAACCAAACTCTTTAATATCTTGTATTCTTCTTGCCCAATTTGGGTTATTAGGTAAATCTTTTTTTACACTATTCCATTTCATGTTTAAAAGTACATTAAAAAAAGTTTTTGTAATTTGTTTGCTAGACATTTCTTTATTCCATCTACTTTTTTCAAGTTTGACAAACTCTTCAATTTTTGAATTAGTAAAGTATTGTTTTGTTTGATTTAAATATTCACATAGTTCCTCTTCTGATTCTATAAATAATCCAGTTCTCCTATAATAATAAGGTATTGAACCATACCAGTTATTTACCTTCACATCAACATATTTTTCACTAGCCTTAGAATGTTCTCGAAGTTTTATTATCTCAATTTCATCTAAAACGCACTGTTGTAATTTTGTTTTATCCATATATTTTTAATGTAAATTAAGAAGCTAATTTACAAATTCTTTTAGAAAAATGTTATAAAATTATATTTTTTAAAGTAATTTTTTTAGCTCTTAATTCACATTTTAAAAATACTTATTACCTAACCAAGGGCTTTAAAAATATTATCCCTAATTTCTTCAACTTTACCCACACCTTTAATCGGCGCATATTTAGGCGCATTAGCTCCACCACTTTCTGCCCATTTTGAGTAATAAGCAATTAATGGTTCAGTTTGCTCATGATAAACTTTAAGACGCTTTTTAACCGTTTCTTCTTGGTCATCATCACGTTGAATTAAATCTTCACCAGTTTCATCATCTTTACCTTCAGTTCTAGGTGGATTATATAAAATATGGTAAGTTCGACCAGAAGCTAGATGCACCCGTCTTCCACCCATACGCTTGACGATTTCTTTATCATCAACAGAAATTTCTACCACGTAATCAATCTCAACACCAGCTTCTTTCATGGCATCAGCTTGTGGAATTGTGCGTGGAAAACCGTCAAATAGGAAACCATTAGCGCAATCAGATTGTTTAATGCGATCTTTCACTAAACCAATGATAATTTCATCAGAAACTAAACCGCCAGCATCCATAATCTTTTTAGCAGCTATACCTAATTCAGTTCCAGCTTTAACTGCAGCTCGTAACATATCGCCAGTTGAAATTTGGGGAATACCGTATTTATCTTTAATATAGTTAGCTTGAGTGCCTTTACCAGCACCTGGACCACCTAATAAAATTAAACGCATAAAAACACTCCATTTTGGATTATTTATGAAAATATAAAATACTAAAAACTAAGTATATATTATTCTTACAATTATGTTGAATTATAAATCTAAAAATTAATTTATAGTTTTTCCAAATAAATAATTTTACCAACCTGATTTAATTTATTTTTTTATATTTTTTAAAACGTTTATAATGTAATAAAATTAGGACATTTCTTAGGTGCATGAATGCGTAAACATTTATCACGACTAGTTTGACCTTTTTGAATAATAATTTTTGATTTAGCAACTCCATAAGTTTTAGCAAATAATTTACAAATATCAGCATTAGCTTTTCCATCTATAGGGGCTGCGGTTGTTTTGACTTTTAATCTATCGCCATAAATACCAACAATTTGACTACGACTAGCTCGTGGCGATACTCGTATAAATAAAAGTAAATCTTTATCTTGCCATTGATAATAGGGCATAATGATTAAATAAAATTAAAAAATAGTGTAAACAGTTTAAATGTTAAATTGTATAATTATAGTTGCAAATATTATACTGGGTTTTATTTTTAAATACTTTTGAAAATTAATTACAATTTAAGCTAATTATTATAAAGTGAATAACTAAATATGAAAACCATACGAGAGAAAATCATTGAGAGGATAGTAACTCAACTTAAACTAATTATAGTTTCTAATGGTTATAATAATAATATCGGTCTTATTCCTATTTTTCGTCAAGAACCAGTTGTAGAAAAAAATTCTCCCTCAATATCCATTTGGGAATTGTCTGAAACTAGGGAACGTAATAGTTATGGCGGCACAATACGCACTTTAACTATAAAAATTGAAGTTGCTATTGAAGTTTATGAAAACGAACATCCAATGGTCATTAGTAATGAATTATTAGGGGATATTGAAAAAGCTCTTATTATGGCTAATGTTACTTTGGATGAGCTAATTGATGATATACAAGATATTGCGGCTGAAATTATTCAATTTCCTAGAGCGGAAACATTAAATAATATATTAGCTTTTGATAAGAAAGTGGTTCAACCGTCTGTGAAAAATTTAGCTGGTGCTTCGATTGATTTTAAAATTAATTATACGACTGAATGGGGTGATCCATATACTATTCAATAAAAATTCTGTTCATACTTAGAACGTAACTATTTTATTAACCAAAAAGGATAACAAATTGAATCTTATCGTAACAGGTGGTGCTGGTTTTATTGGTTCTGCAATTATTCGTTTTTTAATAAATGAAACCAAGGTGACGGTTTTAAACCTAGACAAATTAACCTATGCTGGTAATTTAGAATCTTTGCAATCGGTAGAAAAAAATGAACGCTACCATTTTGCTCAAATTGATATTTGTGATGCACCAGCTTTACAGCAAATATTTCAACAATTTCAACCCCAAGCTATCATGCACTTGGCAGCCGAATCCCATGTTGACCGTTCAATTGATGGACCAGCAGAATTTATTAATACCAATATTATTGGCACTTATACTTTATTAACTGCCGCCCGTTCCTATTACCAAACTCTCGAAGCCAGCGCAAAAGCCAAATTTCGTTTTCACCACGTTTCAACTGATGAAGTATATGGCA
>JAGLFE010000140.1 GCA_023144675.1 Thiomargarita sp.
AAATACATATAAAATGTAGGATGCTGCTAAGGAACGAAGCGCATCAATCGTGTTAAAATTTTAACTCTTAATTTGCATTTAAAGTTTAATTGGTAGATAGTTACATTAAAAAATATAATTTTTCAATGCCTAAGTCCTAAATTATTTCTTTTGTCGTACTATCTTTTGCATAGCGGTTAAAACCCCTCGCAAAATACGAACTTCCGAATCAATAGGTTGAATGCGATTAAATAAACGATGTAAACGCCTCATTAATCGCCTTGGCTTTTCGGGGTCTAAAAACTCTATGTCAATCAAAGTTTGTTCCAAATGCTGATAAAATCTAGTCATATCGCTGGCAGGAGCAGATTCTTGTTTTAGAGTATTTTCTATTATCGGCTGTAATGAAGCGCATTGCAATTCATAAGCCATAATCTGGATTGCCGAAGCCACATTCAAAGAACTAAAGTCAGGATTAGTCGGTATTTGCACTAAATAATGACAAGCATCTAATTCATCATTAGTTAAACCCGAACTTTCCCGTCCAAAAACCAGCGCAACTTTCCCCGTACAATTTAAGGCTTTTTTAACACAAGTTTTCGGCGTTATCAAAGGCCAATCAATAGAACGTTGCCTAGCACTGGTGCCAAATATTAAGCTGCAATCTTGCAAACTTTCCGCATAAGTATCATAAATTTGAGCATTAACTAAAATATCATCCGCTCCAGCCGCCCGAGCAGTAGCTTCCGCACAGGGAAAAATTTTAGGTCTGACTAAACGTAACTGAGAAAGCCCCATAGTTTTCATTGCCCGAGACGCAGCTCCAATATTACCTGGATGGGTAGTATGTACTAATACAATTTGGATATTATCCATTAAAAAATTCACAATTTATAATTAATAATTCACAGTTCACAATTAATTATCTCCCATTGCAGCCAATAAATCCATTTGATGTTCGTGCTTTAACGGCGCTATCAAATATTGCAGATTGCCTTCTAAGACTTCTTCCAATTTATATAAAGTTAAATTAATTCGATGATCCGTTACCCGATTTTGCGGATAATTATAAGTACGAATTCGCTCCGAACGATCGCCACTACCAACTAAATTACGCCGAGTTTCAGCCTGTTCCGCTTCTTGACGATCCTTTTCAACTTTCAATAACCGCGCTTGTAATATAGACATGGCTCTAGCACGATTTTTATGTTGCGAACGCTCATCTTGACACTCAACCACAATTCCAGAAGGTAAATGGGTTAAACGAATCGCCGAATCAGTTTTATTAATATGCTGTCCGCCTTTACCAGAAGCACGATAAGTATCTTCTCTCAAATCGGTTTTATTAATCTCAATTTGGTCAACTTCATCTATTTCTGGCATAATAGCAACGGTACAAGCAGAAGTATGAATTCGACCCTGCGCTTCAGTTTCTGGCACCCGTTGTACTCGATGCCCACCCGATTCAAACTTTAATTGCGAATATACAGCTTGCCCACTAATACGAATGATAATTTCTTTAAAACCACCATGATCGCCCTCATTTTCATTCATAATTTCCATTTGCCAATTTTTTCGCATGGCATAACGGCTATACATCCGCATCAAATCACCAGCAAAAATAGCGGCTTCATCGCCCCCAGCTCCAGCTCTAATTTCTAAAAAAGTATTGCGATTATCATCTGGGTCTTTAGGTAATAATGAGTATTGTAATTCTTGTTCTAATCGTTCATTTTTAGTTTGCGCTATTGTTAATTCATCCATTGCTAAACTGCGCATTTCAGCATCTTCATCTTGCAACATTTCTTTAGCATCTTGAATTGCCGCTATATTATTACGATATTGCTGAAAACAATCTACAATTGGGTTAATTTCTGCATATTCTTTAGATAAATCTCGAAATTTATTTTGATTGGTAATAATATCAGGTTCTGCAAGCAAAACACCAATTTCCTGTAAACGATCAGTTAAATTTTCTAGCTTATTACGTATGGAATCTCTCATATATTAGAATTTAATTTTTAAAATTTTGCACAAAATAAAAAATTGAGCAGTTTTGAATAATGCAATAATCTTCTTAAAAAACCTGTCAAGCAAAAATTAATAAGTTTGCCACTATTTTGTCCAAAACTCCCTTTTTTAGTTTAACATTTTTTTTCTTTAACTATTAATTTTTTCATTATTTAATTGTAACTATCTACCAAGAAA
>JAGLFE010000141.1 GCA_023144675.1 Thiomargarita sp.
CCAAATCCATATCTTCTTTCATCGCTGGATATAAATCATCAGTTACGAACAAAATTAATAATTTCATTAATGAATGCTTACAAAGATACGGTCATGGTTATTTCGTCCAATCGCAACACATTAGAGAATTTAATCAGCAAAATAAATTATGACAAGCTAATTATTACGACCATATTATACGTAATGAAAACTCATTGCTTCGCATTATAAATTACATCATCGAAAATCCTCAAAGATGGAAACAAGACAAATTTTTTAATTAAATCAAGCCAGCATAAATAGAAAATTTGTAACTACCTACCATAGCATAAAAAAATTGGTAAGAAATTTCGAGTAATTGTACCGCTTAGTTAAATATAGCTCAACGAATAAGCATTGGTATATATTTTTGAGCATTTTACATTAGGTTTGCTATACAAAATTACTATGTTTAATAAAAAAATAATAGTTGCCATGTCTGGTGGCGTTGATTCTTCAGTAGTGGCTTTACTGCTTAAAAAGCAAAATTATGTTGTAGAAGCTTTGTTTATGAAGAATTGGGAAGAAGATGATACCAAAAATTATTGCAATGCAGCTCAAGATGTGCAAGATGCAACCGCAGTTTGTAAGATTTTGGATATTCCATTACACACCGTTAATTTTGCCACAGAATATTGGAATAATGTATTTTCTCATTGCTTACAAGAATATCAAGCTGGACGCACACCTAATCCCGATGTGTTATGCAATCAAGAAATTAAATTTAAAGTATTTTTAGATTATGCCTTGCATCTAGGGGGTGAAAGTATTGCAACTGGGCATTATGTTCGTAAATCAAAGAATAATGGTCAGTATCAGCTTTTGAAAGCGATAGATGCTAACAAAGATCAAAGTTATTTTCTTTATACCATTACTCAATCACAGCTTGCCAACAGCATTTTTCCATTAGGCAAATTACAGAAACCCGCAGTACGACAATTAGCTCATGAATCTGATTTAATCACCCATGCTAAAAAGGATAGTACTGGTATTTGTTTTATTGGAGAACGGCAATTTAAATCTTTTTTGGGACGTTTTTTGCCGATGAAAACAGGTAGAATAGAAACGCCTGAAGGAAAATATTTAGGAGAGCATGAAGGGGTTATATTTTATACTTTAGGGCAGCGGCAAGGATTAAAAATCGGTGGACAAGCTGGTGGAAGTGGAGAAGCTTGGTATGTGGTGGCAAAAGATATTGAGAATAATATTTTAATTGTTGCGCAAGGACACAATCATCCTTTATTATTCAGTCAAAATTTAGGTGCAAATCAATTAAAATGGGTTTCTGGCATTGCACCTCAAATTCCGCTATCATGTCATGCCAAAACTCGTTATCGTCAACCAGATCAAAGTTGTACCATTACATCTTTAAGCAATGAAAGTTGTCAAGTTTATTTTGACCAACCACAACGTGCAGTTACTCCTGGACAATCTATTGTATTTTATCAAGGAGATATTTGTTTAGGCGGTGGCATTATTCAAAATACTTGAAAAAATGTAACTACTTACTAACTAAATTTAATAAAAAAGTTTCGGAGTCCAAAGTTTTGAACTCCACACTTTATATTAGCGATTTCATCAACTGATGTGAAATTACAACTCAGTTTTTAATAAATTCCCAATCAATAAAAATTTCCCAGCCGATTTGGAAAATATTGTGCTTGTGCAGGTTGATAGCCATTTTTTAAGCTTTCCCAAGTATAGTTTTGAGCCTGTTCAACCGCATCTAAAATACTTTTTCCTTGTGCCAATAATCCTGCTACACTAGCTGCAAAAGTACAACCAGAACCATGATAACTATAAGGCAAACGGCGATAAGTCCATGTTTTTAACTGTTTTCCTTGACTATATAATATATTTTTTACTTCTGGTGTATTAGCATGAGTACCTGTTATACAAACAAATTGACAACCATAATTTAACAAATGCAAGGCAGCAATATCAGGAAGGCTTAATCCAGTTAAAATTTGTGATTCAAAAGTATTTGGAGTTAAAACATAGGTCATCGGTAACAACCTTTTGATGATAGCTTTACGTACTGTACCTGAAACTAAATTTTGTCCCGATCCCGATGCTAAAATAGGGTCTAAAATAACTGGTAAATGCGAATATTTTAATAAAATAGATTGAATCGCTTCAACCATCGTTGTATGTGTAAGTAAACCAATTTTAAAGGCAGCAATGGGCATATCATCTAATACCGCCTCTGCTTGTGCCGTAATTTGTTCACCCGATAAAGACATATTATTTAAAATGCGGCTGGTATTTTGTACAGTAATAGAAGTAACAATAGGCGCAATATGACAACCATGACTTGCTAACGCCTGCGTATCGGCACATAAACCCGCACCACCAGTAGGATCATTACCCGCAAATACCATCACAATAGGAGGAGATTTCATATAATTTTAACCCTAATATTTCATTAAAACAATCTAAATTCTATCAATACTTTTGAAATTATTATTCGCTATGATATTTAACTAAATTGAATGAGCTTTTGTAAATGTAAAACAAACTGTTCAGCAGACATAAATCCTACTACACGATTAACTTCCTGTCCCTGCTTATCAAAAAATAGGATAGCGCGGGTGAACTAAAAATACCAAAACGTTGATATAACGCTTTATCTTGAGCATCATTAGGGTAAAATGTAGGATGCTGATGAAGAACGAAGCGCATCAATCATGTTAAAGCTTTAAACTTCAATATTTTAACTATTAATTAAAATTAATAATAATCTTTCTAAATATTATTGTCAACTTTTACGTGCTTATTATCTTTTGACCCTTAATTGGCATTAATTAAGTTTTTTAATAATAAGTCGTTGAATTTGTGAAACCAGTTCTTCCACTTTATAATGAGCTTTATAAAAAATAGATTCTACATATTGATTTAAATGACTATATTCTTGTTTAGTTAATTTTTTAGCCGTCAAAGCTACAATTGGAATAGAATGCCATTTTTCACGTTTTTCTATATGATTGAGAAATTCAAGTCCATCCATTTCGGGCATCATTAAATCTAATAAAATTATAGTTGGGGTATATTTTTCAAGTAGTTCAAGAGCTAGTTTACCATCCATAGCGGTTAATACGTCCCAACCTTCTGATTTTAATAACATTTCTAAACGGGCAAGGGTAATTTTATCATCATCAACCACCATAATTAAATTATTACTGTCAATCTGATAATTGCTTAAAATATTAGATAAAGAATGCAAATCAATATCTTCGTCAATACATTCAATTGCCCCCATTGCATAACTTTGTTCTTCATCTTCTTTTATCGAAATTAAAATTACTGGAATTTGTGATAATTTTTCATGCTTTTTTAAAATGGCAAGTATTTCTTCACTGCTTATACCTGCTAAATTTGTATTCAAAAAAATCACATCAGGATATAATTTTTTAGCAATAATTAGACCTTCAGTTCCATCCTCGGCAATAGCAACTGCATAATTTAATTGAGTTAATTTTTCTTTTAATAATTCTCGTATATTTATATTATCATCAATAATTAGTACTACATTATCAGTTCCTGTTATTTCTATTTTATTTTCTAAGTTTGTGGTTTCAACTACTTTTGGTTTGGCTATTAATGGTAAATAGATGGTAAAAATACTGCCTTTACCAAATTCACTAAATAACCTAATAGTTCCTCCCATCATTTCACTGAAGCGTTTAGTAATGGCTAAACCTAATCCAGTGCCACCATAACGGCGGGTAGTGGAAGAATCTGCCTGAACAAAAGGTTGAAATAAAATTTCTTGCTCCTCATCAGTAATACCAATTCCATCATCAGTTACACAAAAAATTACCCATTCACCATCAGTACGAGTTTGATAATCAATGGTAAAACAAATTTTACCTTGTTGAGTAAATTTAGCGGCATTACTCAGTAAATTCAATAGCATTTGGCGTAATTTAGTAACATCAGCTTGCATATTTGCAAAATATTCAGGTTTATTAATTATGAACCTATTATTTTGATTTTCGATAATTGGTTTAATTGTAGATGCCGTTTCATCAATCAATTCTTCAATATTAACTGGTTCAATAAATAACTCCATTTTACCCGCTTCAATTTTAGAAATATCTAAAACCTCATTAATTAATCCTAGTAAATGTTTAGCGGCTAATTGTACTTTTTTGGCATCGGAAACACATTCTATTTCATTTAATTCTTTAGCTTCTTCTTCCAATATTTCTGAATAACCAAAAATAGCATTTAATGGCGTGCGTAATTCATGACTCATATTTGCTAAAAACTGGCTTTTAATAATATTAGCTTGTTCCGCAACTTCTTTAGCGGCTCGTAGTTCAATTTCAGTTTGTTTATGCTTATAAATTTCTTGTTGTAATAATTGATTAGTTTCAGACAATTTAATCGTACGTTCGGTAATTTTTTGTTCTAATTGTTGTTTATACTGTTGGTCTTGTTTAATAAAACGGAGGTAAGATTGAATACGATTAATTAACTGGGCTTTATCTATCGGTTTAGTTAAATAATCCGCCGCTCCCAAAGCAAAGCCTTTCTTTTGAAATTCATTAGTTTTATAAGCCGCTGTTAAAAAGACGATGGGAATATGCCGCATTTTATTACGTGAACGAATAACTTTAGCAGTTTCAAAACCATCCATTTCGGGCATTTGTACATCTAAAATAATTAAATGTACATTTTCCTGGGTTATTATTTTTAAAGCACCTAAACCAGAATTAGCTTCTAACACTTGCACTTCAAAATATTCTGTAATTAAAGTGTGTAAACTAAATAAGTTATTTTTATTATCATCAACAATAAGTATTACAATTGATTCTGACATATTTTTATGAGTAATTAATATTGCTAAAAAAGAAATACTTCAAGATTGTTTATAATTGATTATTGAAAATAAAATTATTAGATTTTTTCTTTTATTTATATGGTGTTAAAACTTTTTCATACTTGTATTTGCAAAAAATATGTATTTTTAATAGTTTAACAGATAAAATTTTAAATTAATAAATTCTAAACTATCTAAATAATAAATAATAAAAAAATGAAAACCTTATCTAAAACATATATTTTAGACCGTTTATATCAATATATATTATTAGTACGATTACATCGCCCCATAGGTATTTTTGTAATATTATGGCCAACATTTTGGGCTTTATGGATTGCAGGACAGGGCTATCCCGACTTGAAAATTACTATTATATTTATTTTAGGAGTTATTTTAATGCGTTCAGCGGGTTGTGCTATTAATGATTATGCTGATTATAAAATTGACCCCCATGTCAGACGTACTCGTGAACGTCCTCTGGCTACCCAACGTGTCAGTCGCAACGAAGCTATAATGGTATTTATAATATTAGCTGTGCTCGCTTTTATTCTAGTATTATTTTTAAATACGCTAACCATAATGCTATCTTTTGTAGCAGTATTATTTGCGGCAAGTTATCCGTTCGTAAAACGTTATACTTATTGGCCTCAAGCCTATTTAGGTATTGCATTTAGCTGTGCAATTCCAATGGCATTTGCAGCGCAATTAAATACCATTCCAAATATTGCTTGGTGGCTATTTATTGCTAATATATTGTGGACTATTTCTTATGATACCATCTATGCAATGGTTGACCGTGAAGATGACTTAACTATCGGGGTCAAATCTACCGCTATCTTATTTGGCAAATATGATATTTTTATAGTTGCCATGTTACTTATTAGTGTATTAATGTTACTATTTTTTATCGGCGAAACTATAAATTTTGGTTTTTTATTTTATCTTGGGCTATTTATTGCGGCATTACTTGCGATTTATCAACAATGGTTAATTAAAAATCGTAACCCACAACAATGTTTTCAAGCATTTTTAAACAGCCATTGGTTTGGATTTGCTATTTTTGCAGGTATTGCTGCTCAATATTATTGGGGATAAATAATGCGTTTAATATTTTTACTATTTTATTTAATCATTTTACCTAGCCATTTATTGGCAACAAATACACGTATTATTGGTGGCGAGCGGGCAGAATCAAATAAATGGTCATGGATGGTTGCTATTGGCTATCAAGGCTATCTTCCAAGTAATGGACAATTTTGTGGAGGTACTTTAATTCATCCTTCTTGGGTATTAACGGCTGCCCATTGTACAGTTGGTGAAACAACTTCTAGCATGGATATTTTTTTAGGGTCAACCGATTTAAACGGGAAAGGTCAACAAGTAGCTATCAAAAAAATAGTAATACATCCTGATTATGATTACGATTCTGACAATCCAAATGCAGATATTGCTTTATTGCAACTTAAACAAGCTGTAACTTATCCAACTATCCGAGTTGTAGAGCAATACGATATTTTGAATCAAGACGAATTAACGGGTATTGTTATGGGTTGGGGTTCAACTTCTACCCGTAGTTCTAATAGTTATTCTGACTATTTAATGCAGGCAAATGTACCTATTGTTTCAAATGCACAATGTAATATATCCTATGAGGGTGATATAACTAATGAAATGATGTGCGCTGGGTTTTTCGAGGGCGGAGTTGATGCTTGTGAAGGCGATAGTGGCGGACCGCTGGTTATTGCAACTAATGGTAACTGGTTACAAGCTGGAATTGTGAGTTGGGGTGAAGGTTGTGCTTTAGCTGATTATTATGGAGTATATACACGAGTATCAAGATTTCAAACTTTTATTTCTGAAAATGTTTGTGAACCAAGTGATATGCCCGCAATTCCACATTTAGAAATAAGTTTAAAAGGTACTTTAGTAACGCTTTCTTGGAATGAGGTTAATGCGGAAGCTTATCAATTTTATTATGCTCCTTATTCTCATCCAATCAGTGATATTACCTTAAATCATATTAATAGCATAGATATTGGTGCCACCACTTCTCTGCAATTTGATCTTAATGCAATTGAGTTAAACAGAAGAAATTATGTAGCAGTTAAAGCTTATAATGGTAACTGCTACAGCAATTATTCTAATATTTTAGTTATTGCTCCTAATTAATAACTATCTACCAATTAAACTTTA
>JAGLFE010000142.1 GCA_023144675.1 Thiomargarita sp.
GCATCAATCGTGTTAAAATTTTTCGCAATTAAAGCTTTAATTGGTAGATAGTTACAAAATATCTAACTAAAACATTAACATAGTTAAAATAAAGTCTAGTCCTAAGATTGCTAAAGAAGAGTGTACTACAGTTCTAGTTGTTGCACGACTTACTCCTTCAGAAGTCGGTGTACAATCATAACCTTCAAAAATAGCAATCCAAGTAATGACGATGCCAAAAATGACACTTTTTAGTACACCATTTAAAATATCATCAACAAAATCAGTTTTATCCTGCATTTGCGACCAAAATGCACCAGCATCAACGCTCAATAATTCTACAGTAACTAAATAGCCACCAAAAATACCAATAGCACTAAAAATAGCTGCTAATAAAGGCATTGAAATAACTCCAGCGATAAAACGAGGAACCATAATTCTTTTCAATGGATTAACTGCCATCATTTCCATACCCGATAATTGTTCTGTTGCTTTCATCAGTCCAATTTCGGCGGTTAAAGCTGACCCAGCTCGTCCAGCAAATAATAAGGCAGTTAAAACTGGTCCCAATTCACGCACTAAAGATAAAGATACTACTGCTCCTAACATTTCAGTGGCACCAAAATTAACTAGAGTATTATATCCCTGCAAACCTAATACCATTCCAACAAATAAGCCTGATACTAAAATAATGCTTAAAGATAATACACCTATTGCAAAAATTTGGGCAATAATTAGAGACGGGCGAAGTAAAATTCCTGGGATGCTCGCTAATATTTGTATAAAAAATAAATGTCCTCGTCCTAAACGTTGAAATATTTTTAAAGTCCTTTGACCTAGCTGTTGGAAAAAATTTAACATAATTCTTCTCCTAATAAATCTTCAACATAATTAGGGGCAGGATAGTGGAATGGAACTGGACCATCGGATTCAGCATTAATAAACTGTCTAACCCAGTCGGAATCAGAATTTTTTAACTGTTCCGGCGTACCAGTACCAACTACTTTTCCATTAGAAATGATATAAATAATATCTGCAATTGCGGCTGTTTCATGCACATCATGCGATACAATAATACTGGTTAAATTTAACGCATCGTTTACAGAACGAATTAATTTAACTAATACGCCCATTGAAATAGGGTCTTGTCCAGTAAATGGTTCATCATACATAATCATCATCGGATCTAAAGCCAAAGTTCTAGCTAAAGCGACTCGCCGTGCCATTCCGCCAGATAATTCGCTCGGCATTAATCTACGCGCCCCACGTAAACCAACTGCGTGTAATTTCATTAACACTAGATGATTAATTAAAACTTCAGGCAAATCGGTATGTTCACGTAATGGGAAAGCGATATTTTCAAATACATCTAAATCGGTTAATAACGCACCGCTTTGAAATAACATTCCCATTTTTTTACGTAATTGATATAATTCAGTTGTTGCTAATTCTGGTACATTTAAGCCTTCAAATTCAACAGTTCCTTTATTGGGTTGCAATTGTCCGCCAATTAAACGCAATAATGTTGTTTTACCTGTACCACTTGGTCCCATGATAGCAGTAATTTTACCACGTTGAATATCAATGTTAATATCATTAAAAATCCAACGATTAGCTCTTAAAAAATGCAACCCCCGAATTTTAACTAGGGGTTCAGTATCTGATTTATTGTTCATAGATATTTCAACCAATATGTTGTTTTAAATGTTCTTCAAATCGTTTTAGATCGTTTGCCACATCTGGAGTTTTTAACACATCGTGGCAAGAAAAACTGGGTAAAGCTGTCATCGCAAAAAATTGATAAGCTTTATGTAACCAAATAAATACATCATCAACAGTTTTACTGTCAAAAAATTGTTGGGAATCTCCAAAGGCATTAATTGGCGCATTCCAAGTAGTGGAAATCATGTATTTTTTTCCTGCTAAAAGTCCTCCTGAACCATATTTTTTGCTTGGATCAGAGCGAGTTCTACCATCATCTGCCCAAAATGTACCAATACTAGCTGTATAAACTTCGTCAATGTATTTTTTAAATAGATAAGGTACGCTCATCCAATATACTGGAGTTTGGACAAGTATAACTTCTGCCCATTGATGCTTTTCCAATTCTTTAGGAACATCGTAACCAGTTTCTACAATAGTAGTTTTAACTTCATGTCCAGCATTGGTTAATACTCTGGTTGCAGTGTCAATTAAACTTTGATTTAATTTACCGTCAGCAAAACCAGCGTAACGTTGGTGTCCATTAATTAGTAATATTTTTGTCATATAAGCCCCTTTTTATTAATATTAAATTTCATTTTTTCAGTTTAACACATTTTTTCTTTTTTTTCGTGTATAATTTTCATTATTTGCTATGGTAAGCAGTTATGTTTTTTTAATCTTTTGCACAGGGTGAATTAGATAAAGATTGGTAATTGCTCACCCTTCATTATTATGTTAAATAGGGCAGACACTTAGGTTAGTACCTATAAAACGATTAAAATAATAAAGGATGGTAGGAGAGCAATTACAATATTGTAAGTTATTGATAATATTGCCTTATATATTATGAGCAAAAACAAAAAAGTTATTTTTATTACAATAATTACATTATAATTTTAAATTTATTTAGAGATGTGTAAAAATGGTTTCATTTTCTAATTTTAAGGTGTCGAATGTATTCTAATTCATATAAACCTATTCTTGAAATTAAAGGTAATCTTTTAACTTTAATGGTTTTGCATTTATTTGAAAGTGATAACGAACAAATTGCAGAAGAATTGGTCAAAAAAATCAAAAAAGCTCCTGAATTTTTTCAATCTGCGCCAATTATTATAGATTTATATGCGATTGCAGATCAAGCTGATATTAATTTAGAAAATATAATAAAGTTATTAAAAGAACATGGTTTGATTCCAGTAGCTGTACGAAGTGCTAATTCGCAACAGCAAGAAGTTGCCTTGACATTAAATTTAGGCATATTAACTAATACTAAATCTGCTAATCAACGCCGTAATTCAGAGCCAGAAGATGATATTCCAAAACCTATAAATAGCAAAGTTATTCAGCAACCAGTTCGTTCAGGACAGCAAGTTATTTCATTAGATGGAGATTTAGTAATTTTATCGATGGTAAGTCATGGAGCAGAAGTATTAGCTCATAAACACATTCATGTCTATGGTGCATTACGTGGCAGGGCTTTAGCTGGGGTAAATGGTGATATTAAAGCTCGCATTTTTTGTCAACAATTAGATGCTGAGTTATTATCAATTGCTGGTAGATATGTGGTTAATGACGATTTACCTAATGAATTACGCGGTAAACCCGTACAAATTTATTTAGAAGATGATTCAGTAAAAATTGAAGCACTTTAGAAATATTATTTTTTAGTTTTGGTTATTTAAAATGAGATGATTGCTCAATGCCTATTATTAATTGAACGATTTTCAGGTTGCTAGAAAAAAATTAAATTGGTAGGAATAAAATATATCGGTTTACCTTTATTTTAGAAAATAATTTAAGGGTGAGTAATTATAAAATAAGATTAAATTAGGAAAATATATTGGGTAAGATTATTGTTGTTACATCTGGTAAAGGAGGAGTCGGTAAAACAACGACCAGTGCTGCTTTTGCAACTGGTTTAGCTTTAAGAGGATTCCAAACCGTTGTAATTGATTTTGATGTCGGATTAAGAAATCTTGACTTGATTATGGGCTGTGAACGCCGAGTCGTTTATGATTTCGTTAATGTAATTAATGGCGAAGGTAATCTCAATCAAGCATTAATTAAGGATAAACGGGTCGATAGTTTATATATTCTTCCTGCTTCGCAAACTCGTGATAAGGAAGCTTTATCTATCAAAGGGGTTGCTAGAGTTTTGGAAGCGTTAAAAAAGCGTTTTGAATATATTATTTGTGATTCACCAGCAGGAATTGAGCATGGTGCAATTATGGCGATGTATTTTGCTGATGAAGCTATTATTACTACTAATCCAGAGGTTTCATCAGTACGTGATTCTGATCGCATTATTGGTATGTTGTCAAGCAAAACTCGTCGGGCTGCTCAAAATTTACAGCCAGTAAAAGAACATTTATTAGTTACACGTTATATTACCAAACGAGTAAGTCGTGGTGATATGTTGAGTGTTGATGATATTCAAGAAATATTGGCTATTCCATTACTTGGAGTTATTCCTGAATCACCATCTGTTTTACAAGCATCTAATTCTGGAATCCCAGTTACATTAGATGAAAAAAGCAATGCTGGGCAGGCTTATTTAGATGCTGTAGCTCGATTTCTTGGTGAAGAACCTACTTCTAAAAAATCAGGTTTTTTAAACCGTTTATTCGGAAAATAATATGGGCATTTTTAGTTACTTTCAACATTCCAAAAGAACCGCTTCTGTTGCTAAAGAGCGGTTGCAAATTATCGTTACACATGAACGACATTTACGTAATTCTCCTAAATTATCATATTTACCATTATTGCAACAAGAATTATTAGAAGTGGTTAGAAAATATGTCTCTGTTAGAGAAGAACATATTAAGGTAAATATTGAAAAAACTGGAGATTATGAAATTTTAGAAGTCAATGTTACTTTGCCTGATAGAGAGGAACATATTAAAGCATAGCAACAATTATTTAATTTAGAATCGTAGGATGTGGTGAGAAACGAACCGCATCAATTATGCTTAATTTTATTAGATACTTTTAACACGATTGATGCGTTTCATTTTTCAACAGCATCCTACAACCCTACTTAATTTTCTTGCTTTTTTTGATAATCTTCAATAGCGGATTTAACCGCTGATTCTGCTAATACGGAACAATGAATTTTTACCATTGCATTCACCTAGAATCGTTACTTCTAAGTCGTTCTCTAATGAACTGCTCACTGTTTCCAATGAGATTGGATCATATCACCATCCTAAAAGGATGCTACCCGTTTCGATTCCACTTGGAACCTACGTCTTTCGACTGATCTCTGAACCTTTTTTATCGAAATAAAACTTGGCTGCTGATTGACTTATCCCAATGGACTTAGTTTTCCAGCAATTAAAGTAGTTTGCTTACAATATTACTATCATAAGGCCCATAAAAGTTTAGGCGGTAAGGCAAGTTCTTCAGCAATTTCAGTGTTTTTTATCTTGGCAGCTTCCTCTAAAGTTTTGCCTTTTACCCATTCGGTCAACAGCGAACTGGAAGCAATTGCAGAGCCACAGCCATAAGTTTTAAACTTAGCATCCTGAATTACCCCATCATCATTGACCTTAATCATCAAACGCATCACATCTCCACAAGCTGGTGCGCCAACCATTCCAGTTCCCACAGTGGGATCGTCTTTATCAAAATTTCCTACATTGCGTGGATTTTCATAATGATCTAATACTTTATCTGAATATGCCATTTTATTCTCCTTTATTTAATTTTAATGAGCATCCCACTGGACAGTACTGATGTCAATTCCTTCTTTATACATATCCCATAATGGAGATAATTCACGTAATTTTTCAATCTTGTCCCGAATTAACTGAATAGTATAATCGACTTCCTCTTCAGTAGTAAATCGACCCAAAGTAAAGCGAATTGAACTATGTGCTAATTCATCACTTCGTCCCAAAGCCCTTAAAACATAGGAAGGTTCTAAACTAGCTGAAGTGCAAGCTGAACCGCTGGAAACTGCCAAATCTTTTAACGCCATAATTAAAGATTCGCCTTCTACATAATTAAAACTCACATTTAAATTGCCAGCAACTCGATGGTTTTCATCCCCATTAAGATAAACTTCTTCAATATCTTTCAAGCCATCCCAAAGACGAATGCGTAATTTTGTAATATGTTCATTTTCAGCGACCATTTCCGATTTAGCAATCCGAAAAGCTTCGCCCATGCCTACAATTTGGTGCGTGGCTAAAGTTCCCGAACGCATTCCACGCTCATGTCCACCACCGTGCATTTGCGCTTCGATTCGCACTCGTGGTTTACGACGTACGTATAAAGCTCCGATTCCTTTTGGTCCATAAATTTTGTGGGCTGAAAATGACATTAAATCCACTTTCATTACTTCTAAATCAATCGGAATTTTGCCAGCACTTTGTGCCGCATCAACATGAAATAAAACTTTATGTTTTCGGGTTATTTCAGCCATTGCTTGAATATCAAAAATAACTCCAATTTCATTATTTACGTGCATCAAACTGACTAAAATAGTATCATCTCGAATCGCAGTTTCTAATTTATTTAAATCAATTAAACCATTAGGTTCTGGGTCTAAATAAGTGATTTCAAAACCTTCTCGTTCTAAATGGCGACAGGTATCTAATATAGCTTTATGTTCAGTTTTACAAGTAATAATGTGTTTACCCTTTTTTTGGTAAAAATGAGCCACACCTTTAATAGCTAAATTATTAGATTCTGTTGCCCCAGATGTCCAAATAATTTCTTTGGAATCAGCCTTAATTAATACAGCAACTTGTTCTCGTGCTTTTTTAATTGCTTTATCTGCTGCCCAGCCAAATTGATGGGAACGTGAAGCTGGATTACCAAAATGATTCTTAATTGTTAAATATTGCATCATTTTTTCTGCAACTCGTTCATCTACTGGCGTGGTTGCAGAATAATCAAGGTAAATAGGTAAATTCATAGTTTGCTCTTATTATTAATTGCTTATTTTTTCCATTTTTTCCATTAATTTGATTTTACATTTTTTAATTCCATTTCTTTTAATACTTCTTGAGGGCGTTGAGCTAATATTTTCCCCAAGGTGATGTTATTTAAAAAGTCTTGGATACGTTCACTTAAATCAGTCCATAATTTATGGGTTAAGCAGGCACGAGAATCATCTTGGCAATTTCTTAGTCCTTTACAGTTGGTTGCATCCACATTTTCATCCACTGCAAAAATGATTTCGGCAACGCTAATAGATTCTGCTTCCCGATTTAAATGATAGCCGCCACCAGGACCTCTAGTGCTATTTACCAGTCCTTGTTTGCGTAATTTAGAAAATAGCTGTTCTAAATAGGATAAAGAAATACCTTGTCGCCGTGAAATATCGGCTAATGTAATAGGACCTTTATCTCGATTAAGTGCTAAATCTAGCATTGCTGTTACGGCATATCGCCCTTTTGTTGTTAATCTCATTTAATTACCTGTTTATTTGAAGTTGCTAATTTTAAAATTATATTAGTATTATGTAATGATTCATAGTAATTTTATCAAGTATTTTAATAAATTTTTTATCATTTAATTTTATTTTGGGCTGATATTATTACTTTAAAAATAGGTAGTCCTAAAATAG
>JAGLFE010000143.1 GCA_023144675.1 Thiomargarita sp.
CCAAATCCCGAATCCGTTGCTTTAAATCATTTTGCTTCTCAACATTTTCTGGCGTATCCAAATAATAATCCGGCTTAGGCTGCTTCAGCGCATACTGAGAATCCCGAAAATAAAACAAAGCCCGTTCAATCACCGCTTGCCGCTCTTCCTTCGATACCCGTTGCCCAACTGGAAATAAAGCATGTAAAATTTCCAACTCGGTAACACTGCAATTTTGATATTTTTCCACCCAAGGATATTGATCACAGGCAATTGGTACTTGCTCTGGATACATTTCCGAACCATAACGCTCGCCCAAAATACCTAAAAAATAAGGTCGCCCTTCATCAATTCGCGCTAAACAAATGGGTACTGCCTCACCACTTTTAACCTGTTCTTTGGGAATTCCCCACCGCAAATCAATCTCGACAAAATCCACCTTGCGCTCTTGACAACGGCGACTAATCTCTGGAAATACATAATTAGCCAACACATCGCGCTCATCATATAGCCCGCGAAAAGTCGAGGAAATAAACAATTTTACTTGACGTTGTTTAAAATTTAACACAGTTAAAATCCTTTTATGCGAGTTAAGAGTTGCACGATAATAATTAAGCAAAATTTGCTAATAATTCATAGATATTATTTTTTAAATTAAATTTTTATTTTCGATGATAAAAAAATATAGATTTGTAAATGCGTTGAATGACAATATTTTAATATAGAAATTAAGTATTTAATTATCTTACTTGATTTTTTGATAAAACATGAAGTATAATTTAATATATTAATATAATTTTTTATGTTTAAAATGTAATAAATCCAACTAATAATTTTTTATTAAACTCTTGTCATAACGGTTGCTAATACGAATTAAAAACCGTAAAGCCTAATTAATTGATTGAGATTCAGGAAATAATTTTCCGCAACATTTGGTTCCAAATGCACATTTATACTATTAAAACCTAATTTTATAACTCGTAACTTAGTCAAATAATATTCATCTTGGATGATTATCATCTATTTCAGTTTATTTTTTCTAAAATTAAGCTTCAATCTTATCCTTGACTTATAACTACAATGTAATTATATATATAGTTATGAATAGTTTAAATTTTATCTGGGATGAAAATAAGAATATTGCAAACCAAAAAAAGCATGATGGTGTTTCATTTGATGAAGCTAAAACTGTGTTTTTAGATGAACTAGCTCGTTTAATCCTAGATCCTGATCATTCTCATGGTGAAGAACGTTTTATCTTAATGGGAATAAGTAGTAAATCTAGGTTATTGACAGTTTGCCATTGTGAAAAAACTTCAAATACTATTCGTATTATCTCAGCACGAAAAGCTGTAAAATTTGAAAAAAAACAATATGAGGATTATAATAATGCGTGAATCGTATAATTTTTCTAAATCAGTAAAAAATCCTTATGCAAAGCGACTTAAAACGCAAATAACAATTCGCATTGATGAAGATACGGTTTCATATTTTAAGAATATGGCAGAAGATAAGGGAATCCCATATCAAAGCTTAATTAATCTTTATCTACGAGATTGTGCGAACGAACATAAACAATTAGATACAGGATGGGCTTAATCAACAGCTCATTCCAAGATATTAGTAGGACTTACTTGATTTTTTGGTAAAACATGAAGTATAATTTAATATATTAATATACTTTATTCTTACAATCAATTATAATTAATATTTTATTACAATATTTGGAGATTTATAATGAAAAAAATTATCTTATTATGCACAACAATATGTTTATTATTCCCATTGTCAATTTTTGCCGAAAATATATTTGAGGATTTTGAGATAAATGCAGGCGGTTTTTCTGAACAAAACTCTTTTAATGTGTTAAATGGTCGGTTTATATTCAACGGTAATCGGGAACAAGATGGATCTGTTTTTTCTGAATGGGCTGGTGGTGCTAATCCAGGTGATTGGTCGCCTTTTCCAATTCATTCCAATTATTTCACCGATTTTGTTCTATCTGTAGAAACTGCTTTGATAGGTGGTGCAAAAGATGAAAATTATGGCGTATCTATTTGTAGCCAAGAAAATACAAACGGTACCGCTGATTATGTTAGTTTCTATATAAATAATGTTAGCTATTCAATTACTGAATCTAAAAATGATAATTTAAATCTATTAGCGAATAATAATTCAACTGCTATTATTCCTAATGAAATAAATGCTTTATCTATTATTAAAACTGGCAACTATTTATCTTTTCTCATTAATGGAATAGAAGTTGAAGCCTTAACTATTAACAGTTGTATTGGTGGAAGTATCGGTTTAGACGCTTCCAATCAAGTTGATGTAGCCTACGATAACTTCATATTATCATCTCCTATAATAGAAGATTTTACGACCGATATAGGTGGTTTTGAGCTAAAAAATTCTTTTATTATTTCTAATCAACAACTTATTTTTAAAAGTTACGGCACTGGTGATTTTTTAGAATCGCTGGTATGGAATGGTGGCAATAATCCTGGTGGTTGGAGTCCCAGCCCTAGCCATAGTAACTATTTTAATAATCTTAATGTTTCTGTTGATGTTCTTTGGCAAAATGGTCCAAATGATACGGATTACGGCTTATCTATTTGTAATCAAGAAAATGTGGCTGATTCTGCCGATTACGTTATTTTTGTAATTTCTCATAGTGGTCGATATAAAATTGAGAAAGTAATAAATAACCAATTTGAAATATTAAAGGATTGGCAAGTTTCTACAGTTATCAAGCCAAATAATTTCAACAAATTAGCTATTAATAAAGCAGGTAATCAATTTTCATTTTTTATAAATAACGTAAAAGTTGAACAATTTACTATAGAAGGCTGTGATGGAGGAAGTGTTAATTTGGAAGTTTCTGATGATTTAGATGTTGCATTTGATAATTTTTCCTTAATTGATTTACCTTCAATAAGAACTTCTTTACCAATTGAAACTGAAACTCCAATCATTGAGCAAAATCAAAAACCAATAGCTAATTTTGTCGTAACTCCAGTTTCAGGAAAATCACCTTTAGTAGTAAATTTAGATGCCAGTACTTCCAATGACATTGATGGTTATATTAGCAATTTTGAGTGGATGGTTTCTGATGGTCAAATTGCCAGCGGTCAAACAGCGACATTAACATTTAATACAGTGGGAACTCATACAATTAGTCTTACTGTTATTGATAATGAAGGAGCCAAAAGTACGGCTTTTCAAAAAAGTATTGTGGTTGAAAATGACAATATTACATCACCTATATTAGATGCAGATAATTCATATATTGCTTTTTATGGTTTAGACGATTTCTACCGAGTTGGAGATAAAGTAGATTTTCAATTGGTGCAAAAAGTGCAAAGAAATAGATTTGAACGTATTGACTTGTGGGTAGCAATTTTACTGCCTAATGGTAATCTTTTATTTAGAACCGATATACCACTTATGCCATTTAGCCCGCAACCACAAGCTTACAAAAAATCTTTAGAAAGTATTGATACTACCGAAACTTTATTAGAATTTGAAGTTCCACCAGGTTTAGGCGGCGACTATACATTCTATGCAGCCTATGTCAATGAAGGAAAAAGTCCAGTCGATAATGGTTTGGCTATTCAAAAAATTATTAATTATGAAGTTACTCTTGCAAATGATTAATCACTAATTAACCGTGCTAAAGAACAAGAATTAAATAACTTCTTATATTCCTTAGCACCATTTGGCAAAAAAACTTATTTTTCATTAATTTATTATCTCAAAAGGTAATTTTATGCAAAAAAATATTAAAGATTCAACCATGGCGTATGCTTTTTTATTAGCTTCTAGTCCAGTTTGGGCGGTTAATGGTAAAACTGGTAATATTTCTAATTCAAGTGGTGATGAATCAGATAATATACCAATAAACCCAAGCAAGCCACTAAAAATACCAGATATTCCAGGTAAAACCCAAACGCAAACGCAAACACAAAAGTTTCGTATTAGTTCAATTGAGTTGAATGTTAAAGATAAAAATCAAATAATGGAATGTCAATCTTTGAGAAAAAAGGTCGAACCACGTCCAAGACGTATAGTTTCCCTTGCTTTCGATCAACGAAAACGGCAAACAGTTACTTTACAATTTAATATGTCAAGTATTCCAAGCCAAAAAGAAGAACAAGTTTTGGTATTGCTATATAGCCGTTGTCTAACAACTAAACCGGGTTTAAATACGCCCTTATCAAAAAACAAGTTGAAATTAGATACCAAAGATATTGATATTATGGGTAGTTATGTTGTACCTGTAGTTATTGCTAAACCCACCAACAATTATCGTGTCTCTCCAGCAGCTACAAAGATGATTTTAGAAGTTGATATGGAAACCTATAAGTTAAATCGACAGCTAAAATCAGGTAACAATACCTTCTATTTTCAAGCGGCTTTATTGAAAAAAACTGATTTCGACAAAAAAAATTACGCTGTTATGACCTTATCTCCATTGGAAGCTATTCATGTAACAGCTAACAATACTTGCCCAACTAAGAAACAAAAAAATGACGCTATGAATACTGAAAATATAGCGTGTGAAATAATACCAGGTAAAACAAAATAATTTGACTACAATTAGGAACTTGTTATGTCTCAATTAATGAAGAAAAACTTGATGGGAGCAGCATTATTGGCTACTGCTCCTATTGTTAAAGCGGCTGGCGGAATTAGTGAGGGCGGTAAAAGTCAACGGGGGGTTAATCATCTAACTCTTGAAGAAGCTCCGTTGGAAAATATTACGCTTTGTGTACCAGGCAAAAGTATGACTGGATTAACTGGTGATTTTCGCTACTTGCCTGATAGAGTTGCCATTGTTATCGCCCCTTTTGAAACTAATTATGTAAAATTAACCTTTATTGTTTCTCATATTAATGCCCTGGATGATGACCATATTCTATTTTTAACTTATAGTCAACAAACTTCACCTTCACCGCAAATTCCAACGCCTCGCTCAATAAATAAATTAAAGTTGGATTTAAATACTTTAGAAATTATAGGTATTTATAATGTATCAGCTTTTGGTATGGAAGCACAATCTGAAACACGTATCGGTTCTGGTAATCCAGCTCCACGAGTAAAATGGGAATTTGATATTAACTTAGATACCAGCGAAATACCTACGATGATGAACGGTGGAACTGATACAATTTATATGCAAGCAGCATTAATTAAAAAAACTGATTTTGAAGCAGGAAAAATGGATAGCATGATTCTATCAGAAATGGATACAATTCAGTTTGTACCTAATGAATGTCCTGATATGATGGTTGTAGAAGAAGGTGGTTCACCAGTTCGAGTGTCAGAAATGTGTGCTAGTGCGGATGGAAGTTTTGGCATTTGCAATGTAAATACTACTAAATAGTTTACAAATTCCGCATAAAATCTCTTAAAATAATATATCTA
>JAGLFE010000144.1 GCA_023144675.1 Thiomargarita sp.
AATGAGGAAATTGAAACTCCCACGCCTGCCCAAAAATTATTATTTGGTGAAACTAGATGTCGTTTACCATGTTGGCATGATTTGGACCATCCAGTTATGCACGGTGCGGTACAAGGTCCAGAAAGCTGGGCTTACGGTGCAGTATCCAAACATCCTTATGTTACCCATCATTTAGAATCTATTTTAGCCGAAGCTTTTGAAACCTTTACCCAATTATCTAAATTACCTATTGCAGCAATTTCTGATTACCAAACTAAAGATGCCAAAATTGTATTAGTTGCACAGGGTGCGGTAGTTGAAACTTTAGAAGCCGTTGCGGATTATTTGCGAAAACATAAAGGTTTGAAAATAGGTGTATTGGGAATTCAAAGTTTTAGACCATTTCCAGGAGCGGTTATTGCCCAAGCTTTAGCTCGAAAGTCAATCGTAGCAGTATTAGAACGAGTTGATACTCCTTTGGCAGTTGACCCACCTTTGATGCGTCATATTCGTGCTTCTTTGGAACGGGCATTGGAAAACGGGCGGTTAAATAAAAGCATTCATCTTAATTACCCATTATTAAAAGAACAACAATTACCTCGATTCCGCTCAGTTGTTTACGGTTTAGGAGGAATGCCAGTTCGAGCCAATGATTTAATTGCCTTATGTGAAAACGTAGTAACTAGTGGACAAGGACGGGTTTTCTTAGGATTTGATTTTGCTAAAGTTTCTAGTTTATATCCTAAACGCCAAGTATTATTAGATCATTTACGGCGTTATTATCCCAATATTACTCAACTGGGTTTGCGAAGCCAACAAAAGTCTCCAGATTTACGTCCCCAAAAATCTTTAACTATTGCCGTTCACCAAGTTTCTAAACAGAGCGGTTTAAATGTTGAAATTAGTAGTTTAATTCAAAATTTGCAAAGTGGATTTATACGCAGTCGTCCTGGTTTATTTCAAGAACGTTGGCTTACGGGCTGGACTGATTTATTTACTTATTCTCCAACTAAATTGCGTGATCCAGGAGATGATTTACCGATTAATGTATTGATATTAACCGCTCCAACTAAAGTTATTCAATCACCTATTTCGGAACTAATTCCAAAAGGCGTATTATTGGCTGTATGTCAAGCGGATAATGATGAAACACTTTGGAAAAATTTATCTCCCAAATTGCAAGCGGATATTCAGGCTAAACAAGTGCAATTCTATCATGTCAATTTTTCTAATAATTCCCAAAGTTTAATTTTAGGTGCTTTGTTTCGTATTTTACTGAATACCGAATTATTAAAACAAAAAGAACGGAAAATTATTAGCGGTTATGAAGCTAGTTTAAAAAATCTGCCAGAAACTGAACAAGCAGTTAGCCAATTTAAACAAGGGATGAAAATGGTGAAACTGGTTGATTATCAATCATTTTCAGTTTCTAAAGATGAAGCGGTTTGGAATGATGAAGCTCCAATGGCAGTAAGGCATTTAGCTCACGATGCTCCAACTTATGATAGCTTGCCACGCTTTTGGGACCAAATTGGAGTTTTATATCGCAATGGTGAAACTCATGAAATGATTCCCGATCCCTATATGGCAACTGGTATAGTGCCTTCGCTTTCTTCCACTTTTCGTGATTTAACTCAAGCCCGAGAAGTTTTGCCAGCTTTTGAACCGAGCAATTGTACTGGTTGTGGTAAATGTTGGACTCGTTGTCCTGATAGCGCACTTAATGCGATTATTTTAAAACCAAATGATTTATTAGAAGCGGGAATTCGTTTAACTAACGAGTCTTCTTTGCGCATGATTGTTGGAAAATTAGCTGATGGTATCTATAGTTTAAGTCGGGATCAAAAGGTACAATTTAACACTTTTGGAGATATGATTCAAGCCGCTTTTGCTGGTTTAAAAGATAAATTACCGTTAAAAGATGAACGTAAAACTGCGGTTGTTAAAGCATTGATTGCCTTGAGTCAAAAAATAGGTCATTTGCTAGTTGCCCGCACCGAACCATTTTTTTATGAAGCAGAACGTTATCAACACAAAACGGGCGCATTATTATCCATCGTTATTAATCCCAATGCCTGTAAAGCCTGCGCACTTTGTATCGAATCTTGCGAATCCAACGCCTTATTTCCTTCTACGCAAACATCTAATATCATTGAACAAGCTCATACACGCTGGCATCTTTGGGAACAATTGCCAGATACTTCGGGAGAAATTATTCAAAAATCTGGTCAAAATCCCATATTGGGGAAATTACCAGCCATTTTATTATCCCGTTATTGCCAATTAGCTATTGCTGGTGGTGATAATGCCGAGGCTGGTTCGGGGGAAAAATTAGCAGTTCGTTATGTATTAGCCATTACCGAATTTCAACAGCAACCTGAAGTTAATGCCACCATTAAGGAAGTAGCAAAGATACAATATCAGTTAAATGCCATAATTCGTAGTACATTATCTAATGCTTTGCCGACTAATGATTTGGATGCTTTGGAAGCAGGTTTGAATGCGGTTAGCTCTAATCAAACGCCTTTAACTGAATTAACTCAGAAAATAGAAACAAAACAAAATTTAATTGATGCAACAACTTTAAGTCGCATAGTTAAAATCACGCAGGCATTAAATAAATTACATCAGCAGTTATCGCAAGGTGTCCAAGGATTAGGGCGCGCTCGATTGAGTTTAGCTATTGCTCCGGGAACTTTGACAGAATGGGCGGGTTCGTGGCCAACTAATCCGTTTCAAATGCCGGTTGCTATTGATATGACGGGCGAAACGGTACATTTAGCAGCTGGTTTGTTAGAAGGGCAATTACGCAAAACCATTGAAAGCATTAAATTACTTCGTCAAGCTCGGCTTGAATTAGAAAATCCCGAAGCAGCCAAGCGGCAAGTTGATGTTGGAGTTATTACTTGGCAGGATTTGACTAAAGAAGAACAATCTATGTGTCCACCTTTATTATTAATCGGTAATGAGGAGGTGTTACACAGCAAGGGATTTGCTAGTATAAATCATTTGTTAGCGGGTAATTTGCCAATTAAAATTATTATTTTGACTGATTTAGACCTCAATTTAGGAACTAAACAAGTCGCTGGGCAACCGATGGCAGTGGCGAAACAGGCTCGATTTAATCCGGGTTTATTAGCTCTATCACAGCGAAATAGTTATGTGGTGCAAACTTCTATCGCCCAGCCAAACCATTTTTTTGCTAGTGTTAATGCTGCACTTGAGTTTAGTGGTTCGGCTTTAATCTATGCACATACGCCGAGTCCTGACCGACATGGTTTTGAAACTTATCAAACTCTTGCTCAAGCCGATTGGGCAGTTAAAAGCCGAGTTTTTCCATTATTTACTTATGACCCTGAAAAATCTGGCGTATTTGGAAATCGAATTAGCCTTGAAGGAAATGATTGTATTGAAGACCTTTGGAATCCAATAGCGGATAAATATATTACGCCTATTGATTGGCTGGTAACGGAAACACGTTTTAAACCCTATTTTTCCCCATTAACGGATGAAGATTCAACTCCAATAGAAATAAGTGAATATTTAAAATTGACAGTTAAACTTCGTCATAAAAAAACGCCTTTTATCTTGGTTAAAAATTTTGAAGAGGAAACACGTTTAAAAATAGCTCTACCATTGATTGCCATTTGCGATGAATGCGCTCAAACTTGGCAAATGTTGCAAGAATTAGCTGGAATTATTACTCCATTTACTACTGATGTAGAAGCTAAATTAAAATCGCAGTTGGCAGAAAATCATCAAGCAGAATTGGATAGCCTAAAGCAGGATTATGAAAATCAAATCAAAAACTTGCGTTCTAAGTTGGAAACTGAAATGGCGGTACGGGTTAAAAAGCAATTGATGGTATTGGCAGGTTATGAGGAATAAGTAAATTCTAATTTGGGAATTAAAATTAGTGTTGGGTTATATTTCGCTAACCCAACCTACATAGTTTTTAACTCTTTTTAAAACTTTAAAGCCAACGCATCATACCCATTTCATGTCCATTAGATAATAATTCATGGAATGGAAATACGCGAATACGGTAACTCAAATCCCCACTTAAATCAGGTTGGAAAGTTAAACTATAAAGATGTTCATTACTATCGTGTAATTGATGTTCCGACACAAATTTATAAGAAACCATTTTCTCATCATGTTCCCAAATATTTTGTAAATCTTGCCGAGTCGGTAACAAAATTTCTGGATGATGAATTTTATGGGAAAGTAATAGTTCGATCACAATATCTTGCGGATTTAAACCATTTAACTGCACAGCAACTTGTATAGTAATCGGTTCACCATAGGAAAAAGGCTTTTCTTGTTGGGGCTGTGATAACAAACGTATTTGAAAACCTGACCATTTAGAACGAATCAAATTTTTCCAATTGGCTAATTCTTGCGCTCTAGCATAGTTGTTTTGCTTAATTTGTTTACCTCTATGATCAGCCGGTAAATACAAATTATTTACGTAATCATCCAACATTCGCATGGTGTTAAAACGGGCTAATATTGTTGCCATTGAATGTTTAGAACTTTCTACCCAAGTTTTTGAAAATCCTTCTTCATTACGATCGTAATAGCTTGGAATAACCTCATCTAATAGTACTTCATATAAACTACGAGCATCTTCAAAATCTCGTGAATTCTCATCTTTGTTCAAAGATTGTTTAATTCCCCAACCATTGCGTCCATCATAAGATTCTGGCCACCAACCATCTAATACACTTAGATTTAATCCGCCATTAATTCCAGCCTTCATGCCAGAAGTTCCACTAGCTTCAAGTGGATAAATTGGAGTATTTAACCAAATATCGACCCCAGAAACTAGGCGGCGGGATAATCCTAAATCGTAACCTTGCACTACTAAAATTTTACCCATAAAGTCAGGTTCACAGCAAATTTTATAGATTTCTTTTAATAAGTCTTGTCCTGGATTATCTGCTGGGTGAGCTTTGCCTGCAAAAATAAATACAACAGGTTTATTTATATCATTTACAATTGCTCGTAATTTATCCATATCTTTAAACAACAAAGTAGCTCGTTTATAAGTTGCAAATCGGCGAGCAAAACCAATTGTTAAAATATCTGGATTATCTGGATCTACATTTTTTAATAAACGTTCTAAATGTGTTTCTGAAATTTGTGAACGAACATGTTGAGCAGTCAAAGTAGTACGTACCACTTTTAACATACGAGCTTTAATAGTTTGTCTGATCTTCCAAAATAATTTATCTGGAATTTTTGCAACGCCTTGTTCCCAAAATTTGGTATCGAATTGATGATGAATCCATTCAGCACCTAATTTTTCGTCGAACACTTCGCTCCATTCTCTTGCTAACATAGAAGGAACATGAACGCCATTAGTAACATAGCCAATCGGATTTTCATCAGGGGTAATTTCAGGCCAAAAATACCCACAAATTTCAGATGAAATCTGACCATGAATCCGACTCACACCATTTATATGTCTAGCACCATGGATGGCTAAATTAGTCATATTAAAGTCGTGATTATCGCAATTAGGTATATAACCTAAACTTAAAAAATCATGTTCAGGTAATTTAAGTTCATGATGGCAATAGGAACCTAAATAATTCATGACTAAATCTTTAGGGAAATGGTCATGTCCAGCTGGTACTGGTGTATGAGTTGTAAATACCGTATTGGCAGCAACTATTTCAGTGGCAGCTTCAAAACTTTGTCCAGCTTGAATAAATTCCCTTATCCTTTCTAAGATTAGAAAAGCAGCATGCCCTTCATTAATATGCCAAATAGTTGGGTCTAAACCAATTTTTCTTAATAAGCGTACTCCACCAATACCTAATACAATTTCTTGTCTAATACGAGTATGTTTATCGCCACCATAAAGTTGGTGAGTAATAGCGCGATCATCCTCATTATTTCGAGCTACATTGGTGTCTAATAAATATAAGGTAATATGCCCTAATTTTACTTCCCAAGCTTTAATCCAAATTTGCGTTTCGGCAATTTTTACTTCAACGTAAATATCTTCCCCAGCCTCGTTCTTCAAAGGTTTTATCGGCAAATATTCTGGATCATTGATGGTATAAGTGGAGATTTGATTACCTTCAGAATCAATTTGTTGGTTAAAATAGCCTTTATGGTAAAATAAACCTACTCCTATAAAAGGTAAACGCATATCGCTGGCTGTTTTACAATGGTCGCCAGCAAGAATACCTAAGCCACCAGAATAAATCGGCAAACTCTCATGGAAGCCATATTCAGCGCAAAAATAGGCGATTAAAGCATCATCTGCTAATTGTTTGCCGGCATTAGGTTGTTCTTTATCTTGGCAATAGTTATCATAATTGGCTAATACTTGTTTATAAGCGTCAATAAATGATTCATCAGTTGTTGCTTGTTCTAATCGATTTTGGTCAATATTACGCAAAAAAAGTTTGGGATTATGACCTACTTTAATCCATAATTTACTATCTAAGCGTTCAAATATCATTCTAGTTGGAGTATGCCAACTATAACGTAAATCATTCGCTAATTCTTCCAGACGTTTTAAAGCATCTGGTAGTATAGGAATGACTTCTAAATTAAATTCTTGGGCGGACATATTTATTATTCCATTTATGTTATAAAAATATTATGTACTTAATAAGTAAATTAGTATTTTATAAACTTCTAATATTTATTAAATAAATAAAGCAATCAGTTTAATTCGACACTAATTGTACAAGAAAATTTTGTATTTTAACATTTTTTAACTTAAACATCAAGTATTAATGGTTTGGGCAGTTTTAAAAAAAAGCTTAATTAAATATAGCTGAAATTTTTAACTTAAATAAGAGTTTATATAGAGGTTGCCACAAATTTATATTTGTGTAGCAATATGGGAAATGATATGGAAGATATTAGTAAAAATATGGGTCGTGTGCGAATTGAACGCACGACCAACGGATTAAAAGTCCGGTGCTCTACCAACTGAGCTAACGACCCCAATTACTTAAAAGACAATTTTAAATCAAATAATGAAAAAATGCAAGTGTTTTTTAATATTTTTTTTATTTTTTATCATTATCTTTAGTGATTTTTTTAATTAAATATTTGATTTATAATAATATTATATAATATAAAAATAATTAATTTTTTTTCAAACTAGCATTAAATTTTTAAATTATCAATTTTAACTCTCAGATAAATTGTCTAAATTTTTTTCGTAAAAATACATAATTATTATAATTTTGCCATTAAACTATTGTTAAACTATCCATTTTCCAACGTGGATAAGCGTTAAAACTCAAAGATTCCGATTGATTTGCCATCAGACGTAAAGCACCTGCATAGGCAATCATAGCCCCATTATCGGTGCAAAAAATAGGATGTGGATAATAAATAGTTGCTCCAATTGTTGCAGTCATTTGAGTTAAAGCAGTACGCAATTTTTGATTCGCTCCCACTCCACCAGCAATAATAAGCCTTTTCAAATCCGTTTCTTGCAAAGCTCGACGACATTTAATTACCAACGTATCGACAACCGCATCTTCAAAAGCATAAGCTATATCGGCTTTAACTTGTTCATCAATATTTTGTTGTGCCTTCCAAGTGGTTAATACTTGTGTTTTCAAGCCACTAAAACTAAAATTTAAATTTGCTTGGTGTATCATTGGGCGGGTAAAACGAAATTTATTAACATTGCCTTTTTTGGCTAGTTGCGCAATAGCTGGACCTCCAGGATAACCAATTTCTAATAATTTAGCCACTTTATCAAAGGCTTCTCCAGCCGCATCATCAAGCGATTCACCTAATATACTGTATTTACCAATAGCATCCGCTTGGACTAATTGCGTATGTCCTCCTGAAACTAATAATGCTAAAAAAGGTAACTTTGGAACTGGTGGCTCAAGCATGGCTGCGAGTAAATGCCCTTCCATGTGATGTACGCCAATTGCTGGTATTTGCCAAGCCCAAGCCAAGCTTCTGCCCACCGTTGCCCCAACTAATAATGCCCCAATTAATCCAGGTCCAGCTGTATAAGCAATGCCGTCAACCGTTTTAATTTGGCATTGGTCAAATAGTTTTTGAATTAACGGAATTAATTTACGCACATGATCACGGGAAGCGAGTTCAGGAACAACTCCGCCATATTGCGCATGAAGTTCAACTTGACTGTATAAATTATGTCCTAATAATCCGTTTTCGGTGTCATAAATAGCAACACCAGTTTCATCACAAGAAGTTTCTATTCCAAGTACAAGCATAAGTAAAAATACCAAAAATTTAAATAATAATTCATTATTAAATAATCACCAATTTATATCGCAGGTTTAATTTAAAGCTTTCCCTTGATAAGTTTGGCGACGATGTAATTCTTGAGTAATGGCATTTAATACTAACCATTTTTTGCTACACCAATCAGGAGCAAGCAAAATATCTGTAGAAGCAGTTGCAATAATCCGATGATATGAAATATTAGGAGGAGTACGCTCAATTAAATCAACGACAATGTTTACATAATCTTCCATCGTTAAGGGTTGATATAAATTTTGTCGCCATTGTTTAGCTAAAATAGTATGTTTAACTACATGAAGCGGATGTAATTTTAAACCTGCTACTCCCAAGGCTAAAACTTTGTTTAAGCTAGTTAAATAATGTTGATAATTTTCCCCTGGCAAACCGATAATTAGATGGGTACAAATAGGAATATTGCGTTGTTTAGCCGCTATAACTGTTTGTTGATATTCGGCAAAATTATGTCCTCGATTAATAGCTTGTAAAGTTTCATCAAAACTGGATTGCAAACCAAGTTCTAGCCATATTTCATAGCCCTTATTTTGGTAACCTGCCAGTAAATCTAGTACCGATTCAGGCACACAATCTGGGCGAGTACCAATGGATAAACCAATCACGTCAGGTTCGGCAAGCACTTGTTCATATAAAGAGGCTAAGTGTTCTACATCCGCATAGGTATTAGTGTAAGTTTGAAAGTAAGCAATAAAATATTTGGCTTTAGTACGTTTAGCAATAACCTGCCGACCGTTTTCAAGCTGTTCTATAATAGAAGGTGTATTATTAACACTACGATTAAAGGAAGCATTATTGCAAAAGGTACAACCACCAACACCTTTAGTACCATCTCGATTAGGGCAAGTAAAACCTGCATTAATGGTTATTTTATGTATTCGTTCGCCATAACGCCGTATTAAATCTTGACCAAATGTGTTGACATAATCTGACAGTACCATAATTGTAAAATGCTAAAATAGGTTGTGTTATTAATTTTTAAGACCTAACTGTCTAAATCTCAAATTATTACAAATTATATCATAAAATACTTTATTTATATTAGTAAGGTCAGTATCAGGTAATTTTTAATTAGTAAATTTTTTTCCTCGTTTCCATGCTACTACTTGGTGCAACGTTAGTATTGAATGGTATTATTTAAGAATTACATCGGTTTCATAAATTTTATGAATAACTCAAGCATTAACTTTTGACCAACATTTTATCCAAGCTGGATTCCAAGCATTGATGCGTAATTCCAATTAATATTGCCATACAACAAATAATAAGTATATACTTTAGTTTTATAAGTTCTGAAATCCAAATCCAAAAAAAAGGAAAAAATAGGTATTTAATCAATGAACTACTCTAATTTTATTACCATAGAAGCCAATAAAAGAAGTGGTAAACCTTGTATTCGTAATTTGAGAATAACTGTTTATGATGTGCTTGAATATTTAGCCTCTGGAATGATGATAGAGGAAATATTAGAGGATTTTCCTGAATTGACACTGGATGATATTAAAGCGTGTTTATCTTTTGCTGCTGATCGGGAAAGAAAGCTATTTGTTGCACCTATTATAATAGACTCTAAAAAAGAAAAAATAGGTATAAATGCATGATAAAGTTACTCTTAGATGAAAATATTTCGCAAAGAGTAATTAATCAAATCTCTTCAATATATGATGATTCTGCACATATCAAGGATTTCAATTTAGAACACTGACGATATTATTTGGAATTTTGCTAAAACAAATGGCTATATTATTATATCAAAGGATTCTGATTTTCATCAAAAAAGTTTACTTTGGGG
Source organism: Thiomargarita sp. (assembly GCA_023144675.1). Taxonomy (GTDB): domain Bacteria; phylum Pseudomonadota; class Gammaproteobacteria; order Beggiatoales; family Beggiatoaceae; genus JAGLFE01. The sequence goes on from JAGLFE010000144.1 coordinate 10,049, forward strand.
ACATCCACCAAAATTTATTTATTTGCGAGTAGGAAACTGTTCAACATCTTATATTATTAAAGTGTTGCTTGATAATTATTCTACAATTGTTGCTTTTGCCGAAAATAAATATGAAAGTATTTTATTATTAATTTGATTTTTAAATATTTATATTTAAGAGGAAACAAATTATGACAACTACAAAT
>JAGLFE010000145.1 GCA_023144675.1 Thiomargarita sp.
AGGTTTTTTGAGACCATCACTACTTTGTTCAGGACTACGAATAACTTCAATAGTTTTAACCTTAATTACCCGCTTTAGCGGTTACTCGAATTCACCTACTTTATTAGGTGGTTGTTCACTGAAGTGGAAAACATCGCTAAAAAATGAAAATTATTATTCTCGGTGCAGGACAAGTTGGTAGTTCATTAGCGGCTAACTTGGTTAACGAAGCAAATGATATTACCATTGTTGATATAAATGCTGAATTACTGCATAATTTGCAGGAACATATTGATTTACGTACTATTACTGGGAATGGAGCGCATCCTAATATATTGTTACAAGCAGGAGCGGAAGACGCAGATATGCTAGTAGCTATTACTAATAGTGATGAAACCAATATGATTGCTTGTCAAATTGGACATACACTTTTTCATATACCTACTAAAATTGCTCGGGTGCGAGAAAATGATTATTTAAATCATCCAAAAATTTTTGGTGTAGATGGTTTAACTGTTGATGTACATATTAGTCCAGAACAATTAGTAACCAATTATATTGAAAGACTTATTCATTATCCAGATGCCCTGCAAGTACTAGATTTTGCCAATGGTAAAGTACAATTAGTTGCGGTTAAAGCATTTTATGGTGGACCCTTAGTTGGACAAGCATTAAATGCTTTTGAATATTATTTACCAAATATAGAAACCCGAGTTGCAGCTATGTTTCGTAATGGTAAAGCAATTTTTCCAGAAGGCGATACTGTTATTGAGGTGGATGACGAAATTTTCTTTGTGGCAGCGACCCAAAATATTCACAGCGTAATGGCTGCTTTACGTAAATTAGACCGTCCTTGCAGACGTATAATTATTGCTGGTGGTGGCAATGTAGGAACACGTCTAGCAATTAAATTAGAAAAAGAATATCATGTAAAAATAATAGAAAAAAATGCTGCACGTACTGAAATTATTTCTGAAATGGTGGAACGAGCAATTGTTCTGCATGGGGATGTAGCAGACGAAGATTTATTGGAAGAGGAAAATATTGATGAAACTGATATTTTTTGTGCGGTAACCAATGATGAACAGGTAAATATTTTATCCGCTATGTTGGCTAAACGAATGGGGGCGCATAAAGTTATGGCTTTAATCAACCGTCATTCTTATGTTGACTTAGTGCAAAGTACTAATATAGATATTGCTATTTCGGCTGAACAGGCTACTATTGGAACTTTATTGACGCACATTAGACGTGGCGATGTCGTAATGGTACATTCTTTAAGACATGGTGCTGCTGAAGCGATAGAAGCGATTGCACATGGAGATAAAAATTCATCTAAAGTGGTTGGTAAACGAGTTGAACAAATTAAATTACCTCCTGGAACAAATATTGATGCAATTGTACGCAATGAACAAGTTATTATGGCGCATCATGATACTGTCATTGAAGCAGAAGATCATGTTATTCTATTTTTAGCTAACAAAAAGCATATTAGAACGGTTGAACGTTTATTTCAAGTCGATTTTATGTTTTTTTAGTTTAGATAGCTAAAAATGTAATAACAAGCTCTTTTTCGGTTACTTTTACACAATTTGAAGTGATTTAAGATTAGCTTTCAAGGTTTTTTTACAACTCCAAATAAAGAATCAATTATTTTTTGCGCTGGTTTATATTCTTGGTCAGCCGCTTTTTTCATCCATTGTAAGGATAATTGGCTATTTTTTTCTACACCACCCCGACCCTGCGCATACATAATTCCAAGCATATATTGTGCTTCAGCTAAGTCATTTTGGGCAGCTCGTTCAAATAATTGCATAGCTAATTCATCATTCGGTTCTATATCACCTTGCCCATTGTAATATAACCAAGCTAAAGCGTACATTGATTTACTATGCTCTTGTTCAACTGTCGCTTCTAACAATGATTTAGCTTTTTTATAATTCGGTTGACCTTCTTTATTTTCAAGTCCATGTGCATAACGCATTGCTAATTCGTATTGTGCTTCTACATCTATAGAAGAATCATCAGCATATAATATTGGTGCATAAAGTAAAAAAATGCTATAAAAAATAACAACTGGTTTAAACATAATTCCAAATCTCTATGTTAGAAAAAAATAAACCCTCATCTAAAAGCTAAATGAGGGCATTTTTATAAAATAACTTATTTCTTATTTAATTTAGAACTGTAATTTATTTTCTAGTTTCATATAAAAAATTTGGTTCTGCATTATTACCACTACGTACAGTACTACTACCCATTATTTGACTATATTGATCAATAGTTCTAATACTAATAACACCTAAAGGATCAACATAAAGTTCAAACACATTCCAAACATTACCTTCAACATCTGGTATTAATACATCTTGACCTGTTAGTGGTGGATAAAATGTACGTGGCGCATTATTACCAATAATAAGTTCTACCGCAGCAGTTTGATCTAAAGTTCCCATTCCTTCATATTGATAAAGCGTATAACGATAAACCCCTTCTTGAAGTACATCTGAACCAGTTGGTGGTTTAATGGTAACAGTTTCAGGACCATAAGAACTTACATCATCAACATCTAAATTAACCATGCCATTACAATGATTAGGATTATACCAGTAAACATGGAAACGTTCTTCTTCGTTAAGTTCACCTGCAGCTAAATCTGGACAAGGACCAGTTAAATGTGCATCTACATCAATAGGGTCAGTTCCCCAAGTAGAAATAATACGAACTTCATTCGGCAATAAGGCATATTCACCTTGAGTTGGATTTAAGGCAAGAGAAATAGTTTTAGCCTGTTCACAATTTAAATCTACAATTCTATCACCACCAGTATAATCAGGATGGCTGATGCTAACTTCAAATCGACCTTGCAATAATCCTGCAATACTAGCAAAACCTTCTATAGTGGTGGTTGCTGAAAACCCATTAATAGAGATAATTGCATTTTGTAAAGCTAAACCAGTAACAGCATTGGTTGCAACAATATTAAGTTCTGCACAGCTTGGAGTTGTAGTTGGAGCAGTAGCACTTTCAAGTGTTGGAATCAAATGCAAAGTAGCCAAATCAAATCGGAAAGGAACATCATAATAAATAGTTACAATTTGATTTTGTCCAAAAGGATTATCTACTTCAGTATCAACCCGAATATTATTGATTTGCACCATATCTGATGCTATTCCAAAACCTTCACTTTCATAAAAATCAATAACAGTCGCTTGTGCCATTGACATCATAGCGCAAGAAGCTCCAATAGCAAGCATTTTTAATCGCATATTTTTAATACCTCGTTGAAAAAAATAAAAATTATAGATTGAGAATATTAACCTCTCATTAATAAATTATAGTCAATATATATTAAATGTCAAGCTATAATTATCTATTTTATAATTGCTCACTTACCCTTAAAATTAACTTGTTTTTAGCCAAGTTTTATGATTTTGGATGGTATATATCAACACGAGCTGGCGGTAAATTTCCCCATACCATTTTATGGGAAATATATTTAAAATGCTTGGTAAAAATGTAGGCACGTCCAGATAAATCATAAGTAAATTGAACTAATGAACCATCCTTTGGTAAAATATTATCAATTTGTTTAATAATGCCATGTTTAACTATATCTGGCAATGAACGAAAAGGTAAACCAGAAACAATGGCTTTCACCCTGTGAACATCTTCACCTAATAAATCAGATAAATGTAAAGCATCTCCTTGAATTACTCTGATTTTAGGACATCTTTGCCGTAAATAGTCGGCTAAACTGGCTGATTGTTCGATAGAAATCAAATTTTCTGGTTTAATACCTCGTTCTAATAAAGCAACAGTTACAATACCAGTTCCACCACCTAATTCTACAATTAAAGCATCATCATCTAATGGCACTGAATTAGCAATAGTTCTTGCAAGACGAGTTGAACTTGCCCAACCAGTACCAATTGTACGAGGATTGCGCAATGCTTCTCGAGCGAATAAAACCCATGCTGGTGATTTAGATTGCTCGTTTTTACTTAAAATGGATGTTTCTCGAATACTGTCAATAAAAACACGTGATAAGCTAACATCACGTACTCTAGCAACAGATTGATTAATAAATAATTTCGCTTTTGATATGTTACGTTGAATCACTCATTTATTCCTTTAATAATATAATAGGGAAAATAATTTTACAATTAATTAATACAACTTAGAACTTTCGCTTACAAATTTATAAATAATTGATTTCAATTTTAAAAAAGCTATAAAATTAAATTTTTTAAATCAATATTTTACTGATTTTCAAGCGAAAGTTCTAACTACTATTTTAAATATATGGATTAAATTGTTATTATTCAATTTAAAACTAAGAGCCTGACATCAATACGTTAATGACGTATGCCAGGTACGCTTAAAATTTGACCATTATTTAAAATAGCTAAATAGATTTCTAAATCTCCATATTCAGGTGCATCAGGTGATAATTCATTAGCACGAATCGCCACACCACACCATTGAAAACGTTTACGAATATCCCAAATTTCGCCACGACTGGTACGATAAGTTGGGAAATGTCCATACATTTTTTCTCTTGACATTAAATATTGACCCCGTATCCATTTATTTGCAGAATTCGCATGACAACTTACACAAGCTTGGTCAAATTGCCCAATGCGCCGATTCATTAAAGATTTTCCACGTTCAATGGCTAATTTAGTATTTTCATCATTTTGATCAATCTGAATGGCTTTACCGTTGGCTAAATAGCGCAGATAAACAGATAAAGCTAAATTTTTTTGAGATTGCATAGGATAATCAATTTCCATTGTAGCACGGGCATGGCGAGTAATAAATTCTTCTATACCAATAATTTTATTTAAACGGGTTTCAAATTTAGGCATGGTTGCCGCCCAGCTAGATAAAGATTGGCTAACATTATCATCAGTATGGCAAGATTGACAAGATTGCTTATTATTTGCCATTTTATTAAATAACTCTTCTCCAAATTCAACACTCAACATGGCAGGATTTTCAAAAACATCTAAATTATCACGAGAATTAGTAGGCAAAGAACGAGTTTTGGGATTATCAAAAGAAGTTTTAAATTGAGAATCGGTATTTGACAAAGTTTTAAAATAAGCAATAATATCTTGAATTTGTTGCTTAGTTAAAATTTTATGCGCACCCCAAGGTGGCATTATTGTATTGGCATTAAACTGACGCGGGTCATAAATATAATTAAATAAGTAATCATCAGAGCGTTCCCATATCCGTACTGTAGATAAATTAGGTCCCACATTACCAGGCAAAGAAACTTTTGGTAAAACATGACAGGCGACACAATTTCCACCTTGTTTGCGATCGGTAACTAATTTTCTACCCCGTTCGGAATTACCTTCAATTTTTATATTTGCTTGATATTTAGATATTTCAGGGGAAGCAGAATTTCTTAAATTATTAAAATTTTTCCAATCAGTTTGATTCCAAGAACTATAACGTTTCCAAGGTGTTTTATGAGCAGGTTTATCTATTTCTAAGGGAACTATTAACGATATTTCTGCTGCATATAGTTTGAAATTTAGCAAACAAATGCCGATAAATATAAGTAGTATTTTTAATAAAATATATATATTTTTCATATTTTTATATGCCTATTTGATAAATAATAAATATATTATAACGTTTATATAAAATCTTTCTTAATTTATGTTAAATTAATTTTATTAAAATTTTTAAAAAAATAAATAATTGAGTAATTACAATTCTAAAAAAATTATTTAATAACTTAATTTTAAAATAATTAGACTCTTAAAAATAAAAAATATCATTAATATGGCTAAACAACAAATTCATCTATCTATTATTGAAGAAGATATTTCTAAAATACCTGAAGATATTGAAAAAATTGGCATAGATGCGTTAAATATTTTTTGGCAAACCTCCCAGAAAATTGCCGTAAAAGAAATTAATTCGATAACGCAGAAGTCTGAACAAATGAAAAAAGAAGTTCTAGTGCAACGTCAAATTGCGTTAGAGAAAGCTGAACAAGTTGCCCAAAAATTAGCTACTGCAAATGCAACAATTGAAACTTTTAAGAGAGAAAATAAGTCGTTACAAGTTGATATTAACCGCAAAAATGATACCATTAAAAATGTTGAAACGCAAAAAAATATCTTTGAAGAAAAAATAGTTGAACAAGAACATGAAATTAGACATTTAACTGGAGAGTTGGGTAGCAGTCGTGAAAATGCAGCTCATTTGAAACGGCGTTTATATGAGATAACTCGTCAATTAGAGCAAGATATTGTGTCCTTAAAAGAATCACGGGAAGAAGCGGTTGTCAATTTACGCACCCGCGAAAGAGTAGATAAAGATTTAAAAATTTCTTTACAAGAAGCAAAAGAGGCATGGGAAAATTTTAAAACTGAACAAAGAAGGTCAGCCGTTTCTGAGGCTTTAGTACAAGAAAAATCAGAGGCGATTAAAAAATTAGAAGCAGTTATTAAACTTTTACAACAGGAAAAACATGAATTAAAAGAAAGTTTAGAAATTGAAGTAAAAGTTCGAGTTGAAGTCGAAAAAAGAATTGCCATTATTACTGCTCGTAGTGATACGCAACAGTTGGTAACTAAGGAAGCTGTTAATAAATTAGAAAAAGAATTAGAGGTTTCAAGAATGGAAGTAACTACTTTAAGAAATCGTATGATAAAAGCTGAAAGTGCTTTGGAACGTGAAAGAAAAGCTTTAGAACGTTTAGAAACAAAATTAGTGGCAGCAGCATCTAATATCTAGTAAATACTGCATCTTGGTTTATTGACTGAAGTTACGCAGAGAAATATGAAGAGATTGATGGTTTCAGTGTTTTGCTGTTATTAAGAGTAAAATACTAAATTATTTAAAATCAATTACTTACATATTTAAGTGCGTAACTTCAGTTATTGAATTAAAGCTTTTAACTTTTTATGACGTTCTTCTTTTGATAATTTTGCTAAAACTTCCACTTGTTGATAAAAATTTGGTAAATAAGATTTTTCTTGATGATATAAGATTTTAAATGCAGGTACAAAGTCTTGATAAGTTATAACGGCTAGTAATTTAGCATTATTTAACTCGGTTGAAAACCAAATATCATAACCAGCATAATTATTCCAAGATTTTTTTAAAATTTGATATTGGAATTGCAGTTGTTGAAATGTAGCTAGTTTGGCAATTTGTTTTTCTTCAATGGTAATATTTTTTTGTTTATAAATGGCTTGTAAGTCTTTATAAGTGCTAGTTACTAATTGCAAAAAAGCTTTTTGACGTTGTTGAATTTGTTGATAATGTAATTGTTCTTCCTCAGTCCCATATTGTGCTAACCAACGCTCAGTTCCTATAAGTTCAATTGCGGTGGCAAAACTTTCATTAAATACAGTATCGTTGGCAATATACAATTTTTGATGCGCTAATTCGTGAAATATAAAGCCAGCCAGCGTATATCTTGACCAAAGTAACATGGTATTAAGTAACGGATCATTAAACCAACCCAAAGTAGAATACGCTGGTACATCGGCAATATATACATCATATTGTTGTTGTCGCAGTTGTTTGGCTAATTTAATTGCATCTTGTTTAGAAAAATAGCCTTGATAACTCAAACAACCAATTAATAAAAAACACCATTGTTTAGGTTTTAACGACAACGCAGGAGTTGCAAATACACTCCATAACAGCACTGAACGCCCCATATCGGCATAATCAGTATAACTTTTATTATCAGGTAAATACAAAGATTGCGTGGCAAAAGTACGTATTTGAATAACATCGGTTAATTGTTGTTTTAACCTGGTTGAAATAGTAGCTTGTTTGAGCAGTTGGGTAATAGGTTGCGTCTTGCTAAATATTTCTAATTGACCATTAATTGCTTGAGCATAATAATTAATATGACCACAAGCGGTTAAAAGTGTAAAACATAACACTAAACCATATTTCATAATATTATTCATCATCTTGTCATCAGAAAAGTATAAATTAACAATTTAGGAGAAAAATTCTTTTATGAGGAAAAAAATATTTTATTTTCTTATTATTTTTACTAGTTCTATTAGTTTCGCTCAAGAACGGGAATTATTATATGCAACTACATTGACAACACAACTAAGCAATATGACCACTTGTGTTCAGGATATAAAATGCCCAAAAATTGCTTATACTAAATTACCCGAAAAAGGCACTTATTTTGCTCGAGTTATACCCCGTAAATATATTTTAACCACCGATAATAAAATTCAAACCACCGCTGTACTTGGTGGCAAGCCAATAGTTTTTTTCACTACGCCTGAAAGTATTTATGGTAAGTCATTATTAGCAATTTATTTAGATATTGGTTACAATACCGAGGATATTATTCGTTGGCAACGTAATCAGGAAATGGTGGTAATTCTGTTTCGTTATCCTGATAAAATTACCCTGTCTAATATTAGAAATGGTAAATTACTTGCTAATTGGAAACAACAAGTTTATGTACCAACTTGGGATAATGTTTTTACTATTTTTCACCGCTTAACTCAACAAAGTTTAGTTGATATTAATCAAAGTGGAAATTATATGCCCAAACATTTATCGTTTAAATATTTAGCCCAAAAGAATTTTATCTTAAATTTCGCAGATAATAATAAATTAATTATTAAAAAAATTCCTTATTCTCAACTAAAAATATTTGGAGGAGATAACTGGTTATATCGAAAATTATTAGAAGATAAATTAAGTATTTTCAAACATTTTAGTGGAAATGGACGCACTATAAATGCAATGATAAAAAATGAAACAAATAAATCAGTTGGCGTGCTAGAGTTTATTGGTCCAAATATACAAATTAACTTTTTACCCGAATTTGTAATCATAGATTTAGGCAGTCTAATTATAGAAGACACTTACAGTCTATCCAATTAGAATTTTTTGAGTAAAAAAGTATTTACTTAGAAAATAAATATTATTTATAATTTCATATTAAAAAAGTATGTGATTTATAAAAAAATAATATAATTAAAATTTGAATTAAGTAACTGATAGTTATATTAAATTATTAAATATTGTGTTTGAATATCATAGTTAATAATTATATTTTATATTGCAATTAATTAATAAAAGTGATAAATTTATATTGACTAATTATTAGTTTCAAATACAATAGTAATATTGTTGAATAGGCAAATAGTTTTTTATAAAAGATTTTAAAGTTTTCTCAATTAATTTCTATATAAATTATTATAGCTTTGCAGTAAATTGAAATTATTATATTATTCCAATTCTAAAACAAAGTTTGTTAAAAAAGACTATTTAAATTTTAGCTGACTTTAATTAGCTTGCAGTACTTTTTAGTCATAAAAAACCATTTTGACTAGACTAAAAGCTATATAATGACCATTTTGGTAGTGATTATTAGTAATGCTATTTATAACGAATAAGCATAATTAGGTAGGAGAATCACTATGCCATTTTTTACTACATTTAATTGTGAATGATTTAATTAAATGTGATATTCATTTTTATAACTTATCTTTTACGATAGACTTATAGCATAATTTTCTGTATTTTAATAATAAAATTTTTTTTTAAAAATATTGAATATATTTTCAATAAATTAAAAAATATTTTATCAAAAATACTACTTTTAAGTTACTGAAAAAACTGAATATCATAGAAATCAAATAATTTGCTAAATACTTTTTTATAACTACTCAAATTATGCTCATTTCCATGCACTGTATTGGAAATATAAATTATATTTAAGAGCTTAATGAGTTAGCTGTTTTTTATTGAAATTGATCAAATATTATAATCAATTTCAGAGAAATTTTATATTTTAATTAGAATTAAATTATTGGAGGCGATATTCAGTGTTTGAATTAATGGATACATATAGCCAAAATGCCGTGATTAAAGTTATTGGCGTAGGCGGTGGCGGTGGTAATGCAGTAGAACACATGCTTCAAGGTAATATTGAGGGAGTTGAGTTTATTTGCGCTAATACTGATGCCCAAGCCCTAAAAAATTCATCAGCCCGTACTATTTTACAACTTGGAACTGATGTTACTAAAGGCTTAGGAGCAGGTGCAAATCCGCTAATTGGACAACAAGCTGCTTTGGAAGATCGTGAACGCATTATGGCAGTACTTGAAGGTACCGATATGGTATTTGTAACTGCTGGAATGGGTGGAGGAACAGGAACTGGAGCTGCTCCTGTGGTGGCACAAGTAGCTAAAGATTTAAATATATTAACTGTTGCTGTTGTTACCCGTCCTTTCCCATTTGAAGGTAAAAAGCGAGCGGCGGCGGCAGAAGATGGAATTAAAGAATTAAGAGATAATGTAGATTCTCTAATTATTATTCCAAATGGTAAACTACTTACCGTTTTAGGCAAAGATATTAGTTTACTTAATGCGTTTAAAGCAGCTAATGATGTTCTTTTAAGTGCAGTACAAGGAATCTCAGAATTAATTACCCGACCTGGATTAATAAATGTTGACTTTGCTGACGTTTCAACAGTTATGCAAGACAAAGGTTTAGCCATGATGGGAACTGCTTATGCTAAAGGAGAAGGTCGAGCTCGTAAAGCGGGAATGGATGCGATTTCAAGCCCATTATTAGAAGATATAGATTTATCAGGTGCTCGTGGTATCTTAGTCAATATGACGGCTGGAGTTGACTTAAATATTGGTGAATTTGAAGAAATGGGTAACGTTGTTGAAGAATTTGCTTCAGAAAATGCAACCGTTGTTGTTGGTACTGTACTTGATCCAGAAATGGAAGATGAATTACGTGTTACTGTAATAGCAACTGGAGTAGGAACAGCTAATGTTCAAGAAGAAAAAGAAGCTCCTCCAATGACAGTTGTTTCTAAATTCCCTCCTGTTGATAAAGCCAATGCGCGTCAAGCAAGTGATTATAGAGAATTTGATCATCCTACAATAGCACGTTTAAAAAAATCCAATAGTGATAATCCAAATAATAATAAGAATGAACAAGAAAATAGTGATATGCAACAAGAAAATTATTTAGATATTCCTGCATTTTTACGCCGTCAAGCAGATTAATAAATATATATGTTTTATAAATTATTTAAATTTAGCTAATGATGATTTATTTTGGATCATTTTATAAATATTTTTTATACATTTTCTAGTTTGATTGTATAGCAGAGAAAATTTAAATAATGATAAAACAGCGGACATTAAAAAACGTAATTGGTGCTACTGGTGTAGGATTGCATACAGGTGAAAAAATATATTTAACTTTAAGACCTGCTCCGATTAATAATGGCATTATATTTAAGCGAACTGATTTAAAAACATCGGTAAAAATTGCGGCAATTGTAAAAAATATAGGTGATACACGGTTATCAACTACCTTAGTTAAGAAAGGAGTAAAAATATCTACGGTTGAACATTTACTAGCGGCTTTATCGGGTTTAGGTATTGATAATGCTTATATTGATGTTAATGCCGCTGAAATACCTATTATGGATGGAAGTGCGGGTCATTTCGTTTTTTTAATCCAATCAGCGGGTATTGAGGAACAAAATGCACCAAAACGCTATATTAGGATTAAACATAAAATAAAAGTACAAGATGGCGATAAATGGGCTTCATTTGAACCATTTGATGGTTTTAAAGTACGTTTTCAAATTGATTTTGATCATCCAGCGTTTGAGCAAAGTTTAAATCAGGTTGAAATTAATTTTTCTAAATCTGCTTTTATTAAAGAAGTCAGTCGTGCTAGAACATTTGGCTTTATGCATGATATTGAATTATTAAGGGAAAATAATTTAGCTTTAGGCGGTAGTCTTGACAATGCAATTGTGGTTGACAATTATCGTATTCTTAATGATGATGGCTTACGTTATGTAGATGAATTTGTACGGCATAAAGTACTTGATGCAATTGGAGATATATATTTATTAGGTCATGGATTAATTGGAAGTTTTAATGGATATAAATCTGGACATACCATCAATAACAATTTAATGCAAGCCTTACTAAAAAATAAACAAGCATGGGAAATAATATCTTGCGATGATGAAATAATGCCATATTCTAACTATTTACAACCACTTACGGTTTCTTAAAATTTCTTAAAACATAATTCCTTAAAATAATGATTAAAAAATTCTTTGTTTAATAAAATATTTTTATTATTATTGACAATTTATTTTTTAAGTATAATATATGTATCTTTCAACTTATAATAATTTCTCAGCAAAATTTTTTAATCAAATTTAAATATGATTTTTTATTGAACTATTGATTTATGTTTGAGAATTTATAATGGATAGACTTTAATAACTACGTCTTGAATAGGTGGCATAAATTGGTTTTTTTGCCATTTTTGCTTTAATTCAGGAGTCATATAACGTAGCCAAGTTGCCCAAATAGAAGAATCTGTATATATAATAAGTATTTGTTCTCGCAAATTAGCAACATGACAATGTGAATTTAGCGGCGTTGGCAAACTATTTTGAAAAACGCTATTAATTTGTTGAATTGTATGGCTATGTTGTGAGATTTTACATAAAATATCAGATGAACTAGTTAATAACTGACTAAAAGATTTCATATATTTTTAATTTTTATAAAAAGGAACTGTTTTTTTATTATGAACATTATTATTGTACAAAATAAGAGGAAAGGATTTAATTTTTACAACTACTTAATTTTTGTACCATTGATTCTAACTTTAATGTTGACTATAGCAACAGTTGGTTATTCTAAATATATTGATAATAACCAATATTTACAAGATTATAATTTATCCTCACAATCATCATTTTTACAAAATAAAACAAATAATTTTGAACAAGATGTCGAATTACATATTAGCAACTTTCAAATTAAAGCAGATGAATTAAATAAGCAAGCTCAAGAATTAGTTTTAATAACCAATCAGTTAAAAACGCATACTGATTTTTCTTGGAAATCTATTATAAAACAACAACATATTTCCAAGCTAGAGTTATTTGAACAACCTAAAAAAATTACTAAAATTTTATTACCCGCAATAGTTAAATCGCAGAAAAATATAAATTCGCCTGTAACTAGTCAGGTAAAAACTAGTAAGAAGATTAATTTCAGTTTATCATGGCATAAAGCCCCAACTAAAAAACAAGCTATTGTTGCCAGCAAAAAAACTAGATTTTCTGCCTATATTCCTTCGCCAATAGAAAAGCTGAAAAAATCCTTCCAACTGGTTTCAAAATCACTATTTAAGCCCTATCGTTCAAGAGTTAAAGCTTTACCAGCAGGTTGGCCGATGAAAAAGGGTCGGATTTCTTCAAAATTTGGCTGGCGTGGTAAACGTATGCACAAAGGTATTGATATAGCAGCGAGAAAAGGTACAGCTATATTTGCAGTTGAAGATGGCGTGGTATTACGTGCTAAATATGTTCGTGGTTATGGCAACTTAGTTGAAATAAAACATAGCGAAACCTATTCAACTCGTTATGCGCATAATAGTAAAAATTTAGTTAAACTCGGTAATGAAATTAAGAAAGGGCAAGTTATTGCTTATGTTGGTTCAACTGGACGTTCTACTGGAGCGCATCTGCATTTTGAAGTGCGAGAAAATGGTGCAGCAATTAATCCAATAAAATATTTAGGGGTGGTACAAGATTTTATGTTGACGCAGGAAGATATTAAATTAACAGAATATGTAAAATTAACCAAAAAATAATTTAATTTCTCATAATTGTTTTGACTTGATTAGCTTGACGGTGAAGTAAACTATTTAATTTGGTTTGGGTTTTATCAATTTGAACTTGGGATTTAAATAAGAAAAAATTACTTTTAACCGCTAATTCAATATTAGCAATAGTTAATCCAGCTAGAACATTATGATTCATAAAAGATTGAACAGATTGGTAAGGTTTTCTCTCTCTTTCTGCAATTAAAATTTGCGCATTTGTTTCAGTTAATTCTGTAGCTAAAGCCATAAAAATCATTAAAGGTGCTGTATTAACATTTATTTTAGTACGCATAGGCAAAGCTGTAATATAAGGTTGTAAAATTTCATAATGTTTATAGCTTAATTCTGTTAGTAAATTGAGTTCTGTAGTGCTACTAAATAAAGTATTTGCAGTACGATAGGCTGGCGTTTGTATTAAATAAACATTATCTTCTGCGCCATAAGGCATTTGTATTTCCGTATCTTTATCTATCCAATCTATTATTGCTTGAGATAGACTAGGTGGTAATTCCAAAATATCTAACAAATGTTCAAAAAAAATTTTATCTTCGATACTAACTTGCCCTGCTTTAACTAAATTATTTAAATTAAATCGTCCTTGTAAATCCTCAATTTGACCTTGAATACTTCCCTCTGGAATAGGTAAAGGCGGAACTGGCATTGACCATATATCCTGAAAACTATCTATTTTGTTTTGTTTTTTATCTCGCAATAAAATACGTTTCACCCAATATTCACCACCTAAAGCATATAAATAAGCTTGATCTTGATTAATAATATTAGCTGTGCGATGAATATCTAATTGCTGTCGTGTAGCCATTGTAGTAGTGATAATGGTAGCTAAAGCGACTACTAATAACACTGTAATTAAAGCTATTCCCTGTTGTTTTATCATATTTGCAGTTTTATTATTTTTTATAATCTATTAATTAATTGCTGTTTATATTATAATTAGCATAATAGTAAAAATATTTGCTAATAAACTAATATTACTCTTAATATTTAAATAGTTAATTTTATTAGAAATATTTCTATTGTAGTAACATAACACCATTATTTTTTAGTAAACCTTTTTTAATTATTTAATTCTTCTTAAAATTTAACTAAAAAAAATTAAAGTTAGCTATTTATTTCAGGATGTTTTAATAAATTACGAGAAGAAAATAAATTAATAATATGAAAGAAAAAGAATATCGTATGGCTTCTGCGATGCGTGATGCTTTGTTATTTTTACAAGGTA
Source organism: Thiomargarita sp. (assembly GCA_023144675.1). Taxonomy (GTDB): domain Bacteria; phylum Pseudomonadota; class Gammaproteobacteria; order Beggiatoales; family Beggiatoaceae; genus JAGLFE01. The sequence continues at coordinate 14,909 of JAGLFE010000145.1, forward strand.
TTCCTGGCGTTGCATTAGGAGATAAAGTATTAATACGTGATGAAAATGGACATAAGCGTAACGGGCAAGTGATACAAGTTAGTCAAGACGTTGTTTTAGTTCAAGTTTTTGAAGGAACAAATGGGCTTGATATAGAAAATACCTGGGTGCGTTTTTTAGAACAACCTTTTGAATTACCTCTTTCACCTGATTTATTAGG